>CALXQB010000011.1 GCA_944390445.1 uncultured Clostridia bacterium
GAAACTTCAAATGTAAAAGAATTACAAGTATCTAATCAGGGAGGAATTGTTGGAATTCGATTTGCCATTGAAGAATTAGGAACTTATGTTTCTGAGGAAGAACAGATTACACACGATGGATTACTATTAAAAAGTATAGGTCTTACACAAGAAGAGTTGAAAAGTAAAATTGCATTTGACCTTGTTTTAGAATTAAATTCTGGTATACGATATAAAGCCTATATTGAACAAGAATTACCACTAGATAGTGTTTTAGAAGAGGGAATTAGCAAACAAGAAATTACAGATTTAAATTATGTAGCCTTTAAAAGATTTTAATAATTTACTTGATTTCGGTTTAAGAACAGTATATAATAAAAATAGTTTTTGGGGTTTAGCCCTTTTATGGAGAATATGGTTCAATAAACAGCTATGAACTTCGTCAGGTTCGGAAGAAAGCAGCGATAAGTAGTGTAGTTTATGTGAATTCATATTTTCCATAAAGGGGCTAAATTAAAGTTATATATTCATCCAAAACAAGGGAGGGAAAGAACAGTGGCATATACTGCATTATATAGAAAGTTTAGACCTTTAACATTTAGTGAGATGGTAGGACAAGAACACATTATACAAACTTTAAAAAACCAGATTATCAATAATAGAGTAGGACACAGTTATCTATTATGTGGAGGAAGAGGAACACGGGAAAACATCTAGTGCTAAAATTTTAGCAAGAGCAATTAATTGTTTAAACCCTCAAGAAGGTGAACCATGTAATCAATGTGAAATATGTAGGGCAATTTTAGCTGGTTCATTAACAGATGTGGTGGAAATGGATGCAGCCTCTAATAATAGTGTAGAAGATATTCGATTGATTCGTGATGAAGTAAATTTTTTACCCACACTTGCCAAATATAGGATATATATTATAGATGAGGTACATATGTTATCAACAGGGGCTTTTAATGCATTATTAAAAACATTAGAAGAACCACCAGAACATGTAAAATTTATTTTGGCAACAACAGAACCACAAAAATTACCTGCAACGATTCTTTCCAGATGCCAAAGATTTGATTTTAAGCAATTATCAGAAGAAGATATTATGAAAAGATTAAAGATTATATGTAAAGAAAGTAATATTTCTATTACAGATGAGGCACTCCATTTGATAGCTGTCCTATCAGAAGGAGCTATGAGGGATAGTATTAGTATATTAGAAAGGTGTAGTCAAGAAGGAACAGGAGAAATATCTGAAAATAAAATTAGAGAATTAGTAGGAATACCAGAATTAACTTATATTCATAATATGGTAAAAGGAATATTAGAATATCAAGTTGAAGAGGTAATACAAACTTCACAACAAGTTTTAAAGGAAGGAAAAGATATAAATTATTTCTTATGGGAAATTATAAAATATATAAAAGATATTTTAGTTTGGAAAACAACAAACCATTTAGAAATTTATAGAAAAGAGGAAATAGAAAAAATAAAAAAATTAGCAGAAGAAGTGTCTAAAGAAAGATTATTAAAATTAATTTATTCCTTATCAGAATTAGAAAATACAATTAAATGGTCTAGTCAAAAGCAAATATTATTTCAAGTGGGAATGATAAAAGCGTGCAATAAAGAAGAAAATCAAGGATGGGAAGAATGGGAAAACAGAATAAGAAGATTAGAAGACCGAATAGAAAATGGTATTAGAATAGAAACTGTACAACCTAAAATGGAAATATCAGAAAAAAAGGAAGAAAAGAAAAAAGAAAAGATCATTGAAAAAAAGCAAAATATAACAAATGCAAAAAAGGTAGAAAATTGGGCAAATGTATTAAATACTTTGAAAACATCTGGGAAAATGGTATTATATACAAATTTATTAAATACAACGGCAAAAGAAATCAATGATATGACGATTGGAATTGTTTTTCATACTCAACCAACTGCTTTTGGGAAAACCGTATTAGAGCAAATAGATAATCGAAAAGAATTGGAAAAAATAGTTTCTCTTGAATATGGAAAAGAAATGCAAATAAAATATATAACAGAGGAAAATGAGGGAGAAACCAAAACAGAAGAAAATAATATGGATCAACTTGTAAATACATTGGATATACCTATTAATGTAATTGAAGAATAAAAAAAAGAAAGGATGAAGATAAATGGCAAAAAGAGGAGGATTTCCAGGAATGGGTGGAGGCTTCGGAGGAATGAATTTAAATCAATTAATGAAAGAAGCCAAAAAGATGCAAGCAGATGTAGAAAAACAACAGGAGGAATTAGCAATAAGAGAATTTGATGCTGTTGCAGGAGGAGGAGCTATTTCTGTAAAAGTATCTGGCGCAAAAGAAATAAAAGAGATAAAAATCAAAAAAGAAGTTGTAGACCCTGAGGATGTAGAAATGTTAGAAGATTTAGTAATGACTTGCATCAATGAAGCCTTAAGGAAAGTAGATGCAGCACAAGCAGCACAACTAGGTAAGTATAATATACCAGGACTTATGTAGGAGAAAAATATGTCTATCTATTCACCATCGATTGAAAAATTAATAGAAAGTTTTGAAAAATTACCAAGTATTGGACATAAAACAGCAACAAGACTTGCATTTCATATGCTTGACTTAGGGGAGCAGGAGGTACAAGAATTTATTTCTTCTATTCAAAATGCCAGAAAAAATTTAAAATATTGTTCTAAATGTTTTAATATTTCAGATACAGACCCTTGTACAATTTGTGCAAACCCTAAAAGAGATGAAAATGTCATTTGCGTAGTGGAAGACGTAAAAGATATTATTGCTATGGAAAGAACGCATGAATACAAAGGGGTATACCACGTTTTACATGGTTCTATTTCTCCTATGAATGGAATTGGTCCAGAGGATATTAAAATAAAAGAACTATTAAATCGTATTTCCGAAAGCAAAGTGAAAGAAGTAATTTTGGCGACAAATCCAAGAGTAGAAGGAGAAGCAACAGCAATTTATTTATCAAAATTGATTAAACCTTTTGGGATCAAAGTTACAAGAATTGCACATGGCATACCAGTAGGAGGAGATTTGGAATATACAGACGAAATTACACTTATGAAAGCGTTGGAAGGAAGAAGAGAAATATAGAAATAGAAGTGAGAAATGAGAAGTGAGAGGTGAGAAGTTAGGGTAAAGCTTGCGAAGTTTAACCCTAAATCTCATTTCTCACTTCTCATTTCTCACATCTCAAGAAGTATTTCACAAATATTTTTTGTGGAATTTTTTTTGGCCAATAATCGTGCATTTATTTTCATTTTCTTTAATTTTTCTTTATCGTGAAATAAATTAGTTAATACAGTGTCAATATTATCTCCTTTTTTTATCCAAATAGCAACTCCTGCATCTTCAAAAAAATTTGCATTTTCTTCTTCTTGCCCAGGAATAGGATTAATAATGATAAGAGGAAGTCCAGAAGCGAGACTTTCCGTTGTCGTTAACCCTCCTGGTTTTGTGATAACCAGATCAGAAACACTCATTAATTCTGGAACTTTGTTTGTATAATCTAGTATTTTCACCATATTTTTTTTATTAGTTTCCTCAACAAGAAGATCAAATTTCTTTTTCATTTTAGGATTTCTCCCAGAAATTGCTACTACTTGAAAATCAGGAAAGTTTTCAATAATGGATGCCAAAATTTGATAGGTTGTGCTTTTCCCTAGACCAAATTCTCCTCCAGCGAAAAATAATATGGTTGTTTTTCCTGTATCAAGTCCAAAATCTTTTAAAGTTCGTTCTTTATCATAATGTTGCAAAAAACGGTTTGATAAGGGAATGCCTGTATCATAAATTTTAGAAGCAGATACTCCTTGTTTTACAATCTCTTCTTTCATTCCATGATGTGCTACAAAAATAAAATCAACATAATCGTGTAGAATAAGCCATTGATTGTGAGGAGCGTAGTCTGTCATAATAGTTGCAATTTTACATGAGACTTTTCCTTTTTTCTTTAATATAGCACACATTTGACTAGAGAAGGGATGTGTAGAAATAATTAAATCTGGCTGAAATTCTTGTAATAGTTTATTTAATTTATTTGCCATAATTTTATTCGTAAGATTGCTTACTTTTGAAAGGGCTCCTTTTTCTGCACTGGAATATACTCTTTTCCATGCCCATGGGGCTTTTTTAGCCATATCCGCATATGCTTTTGTTGTTAATTTATTTAAAAACTTATTAATATATTCAATACAATCTATCATTTGTGTTTCTATATCGGAATAGTGTTCATTTATATATTCTTTTATTGATCTTGCTGCAGATAAATGACCACCTCCATAAGAACCATAAAAAATCAAAACTTTTTTCAATTTGCTACCTCATTTCCATTTTTTTTCATTATATCAAATAAAAAATTCTAATAAAAGTATATTTTGAAAAAAATATGAGAAAATACTTAGTAATCACATGTTTTCGATAAAAAAAGAAAGGATAAGATGAAAATGAAAAAAAGGAAAATTATTTTAGCAGTAATCATGGCCATTTTATTTTTAATTCAAATGATTGAACTTTTAAAAATGGAAAATATATCTTATGCACAGTCATCTGGTTCTGAAGAGGACATTCAGTTAATGGCAAGGGCGATAAATGGTGAAGCCAGAGGAGAAAGCTATGAAGGCCAAGTGGCCGTAGGAGCAGTTATCTTAAATAGAGTAAAGTCTCCCGATTTTCCTAATACAATTGCTGGTGTTATTTATCAACCAGGGGCTTTTACAGCCGTATCTGATGGGCAAATTAATGAACCAATTGCAGAAGATTCTACTGTATATAAAGCAGCAAGAGATGCAATGAATGGGTGGGACCCAACCAATGGATGTTTGTATTATTTTAATCCCAATACAGCAACCAGTAGCTGGATATGGTCCAAAACCATTGTAAAAACCATTGGAAAACATCATTTTTGTAAATAGAAAGAGGGAAGAAAAATATGACTAGTTTAAGAGAGAAAATATTAGACTGGAAGAACAGATTAAAAGATAGACATATGTTAACAATTATTAGTGTACTATTATTAATTATCGTGGGATTAGGTATTTTTACGTATAAAAAACAAATGGAATATAGACAAGTAACAGAGAATAATTATAATTTAGCCTTTTTTGAATTAGTGGATTATGTAAAAAATGTGGAAAACTATTTGGCAAAATCCTTAATTTCTAGTACTCCAGAGCATGGAGCAGAAACTTTAACAAAAGTATGGAGAGAAGCAAACTTAGCTTTAAGTTATTTAACGAGACTACCTATGGAATCCAACGAATTAAGCAATACTGCAAGATTTTTAAATCAGGTTAGTGAATATAGCTATTCTTTGTCAAGAAAAAATATCTATAATGAAAGTTTAACAGAGGAAGATTTTTCGAATTTGAAAGAATTACATCGCTATAGTTCAGAATTAAAAAACACATTAGATCAACTTGCATTGGAGATGAATGAAGGAAATATCAGTTGGGGAGAATTAGAAAAGAAGGGAAGAAATCTTTTTGCACAACAGGTAAGTAATATTTCAAAAGATAGTTTTGATAATATTGATAAAAATTTTGGAGAATATGAAGGTTTAATTTATGATGGTGCTTTCTCAGAACACATTCTAACACAAGAAAAAAGAGGATTAATAGGGGAAGAAATTAATGAAGAACAGGCAAAACAAAAGGCAATTGATTTTATAGGACAAGATAGAATAGAAGAAATTACAGGAAATGGACTGATCGAAAATGGAAATATAATTGTATATGATTTTTCTATAAAAATGAAAGACGGAGACGAAAAGAATCCAGCAAGTATTTCTATTGCTCAAAAAGGTGGACATGTTGTTCTAATGAACTATAACCGAAATGTAGAAGTAGAAATGATATCACAAGAACAGGCTGATAATATAGGAAAAGAGTTCCTAGCAAATCATGGGTTCCCTAATATGAAAGAGACCTATTATTTAAAACAAGATGGAATTGTAACAATTAATTATGCTTTTTCACAAAATGACATTACAGTGTATCCTGATTTAATTAAGTTAAAAATAGCATTAGACAATGGAGAAATATTAGGAATTGAGACAACAGGATATTTAAATGCGCATACGGAAAGACAACTAGAAGAACCAAAGATTACAATGGAAGAAGCAAAAAGTACTTTAAATCCTAATTTGGAAATTGTAAGTGAAGGATTAGCAATTATTCCAACAGAAGGAAAAACAGAAGTATTTTGTTACGAATTTAAAGGTAAAATAGAAGATACTGATTTCCTTGTATATATTAATACAGAAAACGGAAGAGAAGAGAATATATTGGTAATTATAGATACCCCAAATGGAACACTAACACAATAAACCATAAAATGGAAAAATATTTTTTGAAAAACTGGAAATAATAAAAATAGTAGAGTTAATCTACTATTTTTTGATAGGAGGTTATGATATGGCAAACAAGCAAAGTATCATATCTGAAAATTTGAGAGAAGAAATTGCAAAAGAGTTAGGTGTATATGAGCAAGTAAAGAAAGATGGAGGATGGCAAAACGTTCCTTCTAAAACATGCGGAAACATCGTAACAAAAGCAATTGAAATTGCAAATAGAAAAGTTTAGTAATAATAGTACTTTTCTAAAAAGGTATGACTGTCAGTGTATCTAAAAGAACATTGACAGTCATAGTACATATTAGATGATAAATACATATGCATATTGATTTTTTGTGGCATATAATATAAAATAAGCAAAAGAAAATGAAATTTAAGGAGATGTTCAATGAAAGATAATCAAAAAATTACAGTGAAGAGGGCTGTCGAAATCTGCGAAGGAGAGTTGATTTCCGGAAATTTAGAACAAGAATTAAAAAGCTTTTGTATTGACACAAGACAATTACAAAAAGGTGATATATACGTAGGAATAAAAGGGGAAACAACAGATGGAAATCTGTTTTATGAAAAAGCTTTAGAAGCTGGCGCAATGGGTTGTTTAATTCAAGAAATCGAAATAAAACCAGAAATAAAAGAAAAGTATAAAGACCGTAGTATTATTAAAGTAAAAAATACGATTGAAGCACTTCAAAAATTAGCAAGTTATAAAAGAAAACAATATGATATACCAGTAGTAGCCGTAACAGGAAGCGTAGGAAAAACAAGTACAAAAGATATGATTGCTAGTGTTATGGGCCAAAAATTTCATGTGTTAAAAACAAGTGGAAATTACAATAACCATATAGGATTACCTTTAACTTTATTGAGATTGGAAGATCATGACGCTGTTGTAGTAGAAATGGGAATGAATCATTTTGGAGAAATTAGAGTTTTAACGAATATTGCAAAACCGACAGTGGCTGTATTAACAAATATTGGAACAGCACATATTGGAATATTAGGCTCTAGAGAAAATATTTTAAAAGCAAAATTAGAAATATTAGAAGGAATGAATTCTGATGGACATATTATTTTGAATAATGATAATGACTTATTACATAAATGGGGAGAAGAAGAAAAAGAATATTATTCTATTATTACTTACGGCATAGAGAATCCTAGCGATTATATTGCTTCACATATTATTAGAAAAAATGATGGAAGTTCTTTTGATGTTAGTATTAATCATAAAAATAATACCATTATCGTGCCAATCGGAGGAGACCATTTTATACTTAACAGTTTAGCAGCTATTTCTGTGGGAAGTTTGTTTGAAATTGCTCCTGAAAAAATAAAAAAGGGAATAGAAGAATTTGAACTTACCAAAAGAAGAATGGAAATGTTATCATTATCAAACGATATTTTAATGATTAATGATAGCTATAATGCAAGTTTTGACTCCGTAAAACCAGCAGTTGCTTATTTAGCTCATACAGAAGGAAAGAGAAAAATAGCTGTTTTAGGGGATATGTTAGAATTAGGAGATTATGCAAAAGAATTACATGAAAAAGTAGGAGAAGAAGTTGCAAAAAATAAAATTGACATATTAATTGCAGTAGGAGATTTATCAAAATATATCATGAAAAAAGCAGAAGAACTAGGAATGCCAAAAGAAAAGATGATACATTGTAAAAACGCAGAAGAAGCAAGCGAAAAATTAGAAAAAATACTAGAAAATGGAGATAGAGTTTTATTAAAAGCTTCTAATGCGATGAAGTTTAATATCATTGTAGAGAAATTATCCGAAATTTTAAAAAAAGAAATTTAGATTTTATATAAAAATTATGGATAGTGTAAAGTAATTTATGAAAAAATGTAGGAGCGATTTTAATCGCCCGTTCTTCGAAGAAATTACTTAAAACAAATTATGAAAAGAGGAATTAACATGAAAAAACAAAAAATAGCGGTTATTTTTGGGGGAATGTCATCTGAACATGATGTGTCAATTGCATCAGGAACTAGTGTAATTAAGAATTTAAATCAAGAAAAATATGACATTCTGCCTGTTTACATAAGTAAAGAGGGAGAATGGTATTTGGTTACAGAAAAAATAACAAATTTAAAAGTGGGAGAACAATTAAATCATTTTGAAAAAATAGAGAACTTATTAGAATTTTTAAGAAATATTGATGTTGCTTTTCCTGTTTTACACGGTTTATATGGAGAAGATGGAACCATTCAGGGAATGTTTGAAATGATGCAAATACCTTATGTTGGATCAAAGGTGCTAGGGTCCAGTATTTCTATGGATAAAGCTTATACAAAAATCATTTTTGATAGAGCGGGAATAAATCAAGCTAATTATGCCTATATTCGAAAATATAAGGACAAATATATTTATGTAGAAAAAGATTTTTCTGAAAAAATTATGACTATTTCAGACATTGCAAATAAAATTGAAAAAGAAATACCATATCCTATGTTTGTAAAACCATCTAACTCAGGGTCTTCTGTAGGAATCGAAAAAGTAAAAAACACAACAGAATTAACAAATGCAATAACAAATGCATCTAAATATGATAAAAAAATTCTAATTGAAGAAGGAATAAAAGGAAAAGAAATTGAGTGTTCAGCATTGGGAAACGAAGAAGTTAGTATATCCTGTACAGGAGAAATTATGCCAGCAGATGAATTCTATAGTTATGATGCAAAATATTATAACGAAGAATCAAAATGCTTAATTCCTTCAAGTTTAGCAAAAGAAACAGAGAATAAAGTTAGGGAAATAGCCAAAAAAGCGTATAAAGCAGTAGATGGAAAAGGGCTAGCAAGAGTGGACTTTTTTGTAAAAGAAAATCAAGAAATTTATATTAATGAAATTAATACAATGCCAGGATTTACGGAAATAAGCATGTATGCAAAATTATGGGATGCAAGTGGTATACCATATCCAAAGGCATTAGAAAAATTAATAGAACTGGCACAAGAAAAGTAAAATAGGAGGAAACAAATGACCTATCAACAAATAGAACAAGTCGTAAAACATAATTTATCAGAAAAAAGATTTTATCATTCACAATGTGTAGCAAAACAATGTGAAGAATTAGCGAAAATTTATAATGTGCCTATAGAAAAAGCTAAATTAGTTGGTATTGCTCATGATATTGCAAAAGAAATGAAAAAAGAAGAAATGATACAATATGCCAAAGAAAATAGCATAAAAATTGATGAGATTGAAAAATACCATATCAAATTGCTACATGCCAAAATTGGAGCAGATATTTGTAAAAAGCAATTTTCATTTGATGAACAAATGGTAAGAGCTATTGAAGCACACACTACTGGGAAAAAACAAATGGATATGCTTGCAAAAATTTTATTTGTTGCAGACGCTACCGGAGACGATAGAAGTTGGGAGGATTTAGTAGATTTAAGGAATACAGCAAAAGAGGACATGAACTCTGCTGTTTTGTATATTTTAGATTTGAATATTAAAGAGAGAATAGAAAAGAAAAAATTGATCCATTTAGACAGCATTTATTGTAGAAATGAATTATTAATGTAACAATTCTGTTACAAAAAGATTACAAATTAAGAACATTTGAAAAAAACATTGAAAAATAGGAAACAACATACTATAATAAAAGAGTAAAAAAGAAAAATATAACAAACGGAGGAGAAAAAAATGAAAAGAACAAAAACTATTGCTTTACTTAGTATTATTTTATTGCTAATTGTGCAAGTAACATGTGTTTATGCTACAGATGTTCCTACAGGAGAATTTGAGGCGAATTTAACAGTAGATAAACAAGAAGCACATAGGGGAGATACAATTCAAGTTACTTTTGGAATAGCTAATATCAGCAATATTGGAGAAGGTATTTTTGGAATAGAGGGAGACTTCGAATATGACCAAAATATTTTTGAATTAGTGGCACAAGCAGATTTTGCTTCAGAAACTGGCTGGGATGCCGTAGCATATAATGATGAGGTAGATAATATAGAATTTGGAAAATTTGCTATTACAAGAAGTGCTGGACATACCACAGAAGATGGAAATGTTTTCACAGTAACATTGAAAATAAAAGAAGATGCTCCTTTAGAAGAAACAACAATTCGCATAACAAATATATTAGCAACAGATAGTAGTGAAAGTGTTACAACAGCAGAAGTAGCAACAGGAGTAAGTGTTGTGGCAGAAGATACAGGAGAACCTGGAAATGAAACTGGAAATGAAACTGGAAATGAAATAGGAAATGAAAATCAAAATAGCAATATTATTATTAATGGTGGTTCTAATAATGTTAACACAGGAAATCAAATAGAAAATAATGATGTTACAGACACAACAGCACCAAAAGAATTACCACAAGCAGGATTGGCAAGTTATATTGTACCAGCTATTTTCGTAATTGCACTTATTAGTTTTATTGCCTATTTGAAATATAAAAAAATAGACTAATAGCTTTCTATGCAATAAAGAAATCATATCATTTGATATGGTTTTTTTTTACTATATGAAACCTCAAAGTTTCGGAACATCCGGCTAATTAACTTATATTTTTCCATAAAACTCTCAAGGTTCAAGGAGTAATCCGGCAGCAGAAGGCTGTTCGAGCTTTTATTTCAAAATATAAGTTAATTAGCCGGATACTTTCAAAAGAAAAATCGACAGATACTTATACCTTAAAGAAAGAAGAAGGATAAATTTCCAGAGTTTTTCTAGTTGGTTCTGTAATAATATTTCCCTCTATAGAATAACGAGAACCATGACAAGGACAATCCCAAGTTTTTTCTAAATTATTCCAGGTAAGCTCACAACCTAAATGAGAGCAATATGGTTTTACTGCATAAATTTTACCGTTTATATCTTTATAGACGCCTATTTTTTTCCTTGATACATTTTGAGAAAATAGAATCCTGGGAAATTAATAATAGGATAGTGTGTTGCCATAATTACTTTTTTTGCATTAATCTTATGATTTTTTGTATAAACCGTAAATCCGTCTAAGTTACGTTCTGCATCTAATACTTTTGTGTGTTCAAAAATTTTTCCTCCCCTTTTGTTTACAATCTCAAATAGGCTAAGAAGATATTTTCGAATATGCAATTGTGCTTGATCTGGAAAGCGGATAGATGCCAAAATGTTTTTAAGTGGAAGGGGAATTTTTGTTAAATATTCAGCATTTAAGCCTAATTTTTTTACAATACTGACTTCTTGGGCAATTTTTTCAGCCTCTTGTTTAGAGGTTGTAAAAACATAGCTATCTTGTATTTCAAAATCACAATCAATTTGTTCTTCTTCTATGATTTTTTTAGCTAAGGATGTAGCTTCTTGATTAGAATCTAAATATTTTTTGGCAAAATCAAAACCAAATTCATTATTTAAATATTGATAAAAGAGCCCGTGTTGACTTGTAAGCTTAGCAGTAGAATTTCCCGTAACACCCATGCCTACTTGTTCTCTTTCTAAAATAATAACTTCCTTGCCAGATTTAGTTAATAAATAGGCAGTAACAGCAGAAACTAATCCTCCACCAATGATACAAACTTCTGCTTCCATGTCTTTTTCTAAAATGGGATAATTTGTTTTAGGAGTAGAAGAGATCCAATAAGAAATATCCATAATATCACCTGTCATTAGTATGGCAAAGATCACAAAAAAAATACATATAATTATGTAAATGTATTCCAAAAACATTGGATATGTGCTATAATAAGCAAAGGTAAAACAAGGCAGGAGGAAAGAAATGATTTTTAGAGATTATTATAGAATACTAGAATTAGATACTAACAAAGTAACAATAAATCAAATAAAAACAGCATATCGAGAATTGGCAAAAAAATATCATCCAGATGTAAATGTAGGGAATAAAAAGGCGGAGGAAAGATTTAAAGATATCAATGAGGCTTATCGAGTTTTATCAGATAGTGCAAGTAAGAAAAAATATGATAGAATGTGGATTGCTAGAATTGGGGGAAAAAAGAAAACGAATCGAATTCCTGAAAATAAGACTTCCCATGAAGAAGATACCATTTTTAGCGAGTTCTTTCATATGTTTTTTGGAAATATGAAAGAAACAGCAGAAGAAAAAATAATCAAACAAAATAAGAAAAATCCAATCAAAGGAGAAAATATTGAAACAGAAATTAATATATCCATTGAAGAAGGTTTTTATGGAATGGAAAAAAGAATATCTCTAAAAACACCAGAACGGTAGAAACAAAACAATTACTGTCAAAATACCAGCAGGCATTAGGGAAAGTGAAAAAATAAGACTAGTAGGACAAGGAAAAGAAGGGCAAAATGGTGGAAAAAATGGAGATATGTTCCTAAAAATTCATATATTAGATAATCCGAAATTCCAATTAGAAGGATATAATTTGAAGCAAGACTTATTTATTACACCATGGGAAGCGACATTAGGAGAAAGAATAAAAGTAAATGGAATGGAAGAAGAAGTAACAGTATATATACCTGCTGGTATCCAAAGTGGGGAAAAAATAAAAATTCCACAAAAAGGGTATAAAAACAACAATGGAGGAAGAGGAGACTTAATTTTAGAAGTTAAAATTATGGTGCCTAAACAAATGACAGAAAAGGAAAGAAAGATGTTTGAAAAATTAAAGGAAATCTCAAAGTTTAACCCTAGAAATAGTTAACATAAATATATTGACAAGCCATTTAGAACGTAGTATAATATAAATGTTAAGAATACAGAAGAATAAATGCACTAAAATAAGAGAAATGAGGTGTAAAAATTGAGTGAAGAAGAATTATTACAGGGAAAACATTTTAGTATTACAGACCCTAAAGATGTAAATACCGTAATCTATAGAATAAATGAAACAGAAAAAGAATTTTTGAAAGATTCTCCTAAATATACAATCGAAAGACTAGGATATACAGAACAGTTTTTAGGGGAAAACAAGAAAAAGACTTTTTTTGTAGATGAACCTTCACAAAATGGAAATCAATTAGTTATATTATCTTTTGGAAAAGAAAAAGTAGTTGTAAATATGGGAATATTAGAGGAAGACAAAGTAAAAATTAGTAAAAAGCCAATGCCAATGAAGTTTAAGACATTATATAGTGAAAAAGAAACAGAATACAAAGATTTTACATATACACCTAATTTAAAAAGACCAATTACAATTATTGATCCAGAAACAACAGAAGAAATCAAGCCAGTGTTATATTATGATGAAAATACAAATGAAGTAAAAGGAAAGTGTAAATTAAAACCATATAAAAGTTATTTTGCTTTTGAAATCAGAGAAAGTAAAGACTAATCCTAATTAGGAGGAGGAAATAGGATGAATGACAAAGAAGATTTAATTGGTTTTACAGAATTGGAAGCTGATGAAAATGGAAATATTGAATTTCCGCCAACAACATTAAAAAATGTAAGAAGTTTAAAAGAATGGAGAGAACAAATAAAGAAAGATTCTGTCGAGATAAAAATTCAAGGAACTAGAAGAAAGAAAAGAAGTGTTGGAACAAAACAAGCAGAAAGAGATGAAAAATAAGACAAAATACAAAAGAGAAGGTGAAAATTTTGGAAAAAGTTTTAAGAGGATTAAAAAAAATAAAAGGAAAACTAATCGTTGCAGCTATCCTATGGATAGTTATAACGATTGTTTTTGTTGCACCACTTTCTGTTAGTATAAAAGAATCCTATGTAAATGGAAATTTTGAATTTGCAGAATTAATTACAAAATTTGGGACAAATATTTCAAATCCGTTTGCAACAATAGGAAAAGCATTTTCAGGAGATTATATAGGAACTTTTTGGTCAGTATTATGGAAATTTTCTTTGTTTTATATATTAGTCATGGCTTTGGGATTATGGAAAGCAATGCCAAAACACGAATATGACGATATTGAACATGGTTCTAGTGATTGGTGTGAAAATGGTGAACAATATAAAGTATTAAGCAAAAATAAAGGAATACTATTAGCAGAAAAACATTATTTACCAATAACCAAAAGAGGAAATATTAATGTATTAGTAGTTGGACGGATCTGGTTCTCGGAAAATCTGCTTCATATGTTATACCTAATGCCTACCAGCTATTAGGTTCTTATGTTTTTACAGACCCAAAAGGAGAACTATATGACAAAACTGCCGGATATTTCAAATCTAAAGGATATGAAGTAAAAATATTAAATTTAGTAAATCCAAAGAATAGTGATGGATATAATCCATTAATGCATATCAATAGTGAAATTGATGTAGATGTTATAGCTAATACCATTGTAAAAGGACAATCTGATGTATCCAATGAAAAAGACCCATATTGGTCAGATATGTCAGAAATGTTATTAAAAGCATTGATTTATTATTTATTAGCAACAAGACCAGAAGAAGAACAAAATTTAGCAAGCTGTGCAGAATTAGTAAGAACTGCCAATAGTAACGGAGGAGAAAACTTATTAACAGAGCTAATTAATCAATTACCATATGACCATCCTGCAAGAATGTATTACAAATCTATTGAAATTGCACCAGAAAAAACATATAGTTCTATCTTAAGTTCTTTGCAATCTAAATTAGGAAAATTTGACTCAAAAGACATTGCAGAACTTACCTCAACAGATACCATTAATTTTGAGGATATCGGAAATAAAAAAACGGTTGTATATGTTATTTCCTCAGACACGCATTCTGCTTATGACTTTTTATTAACCATTTTCTTCTCACAAATGATTCAACAATTATATGATTTAGCAGATAGAAATGGAGGAGCGGTAAAAGTACCAATATTCTTTATTCTTGATGAGTTTGCTAATATTGGTAGAATACCAGACTTTGATAAAAAAATATCAACAAGTAGGAGTAGAAAAATATCTTTTAGTGTTATCTTACAAAACTTAGATCAATTAGAGGCTGTCTATAAAGACAACTATGAAACTATTATGGGAAACTGCGATACACACTTATTTTTAGGAAGTAATTCTCAAAAAACAGTAGAATATTTTTCAAAAGCATTAGGAGAAAAGACAATCACAAGGGACAGTGTTTCTATTAATAGGGATAATAGAGATTGGAAACAAGGCAAAAGTGTTTCAGATCAAGTTATGGCAAGAGCTTTACTAACACCAGATGAATTAAGAAGATTAGATAATGATTTATGTATTATTTATGAAAAGGGAATAAAACCAATTAAAGCGCATAAATATTACTATTTTGAATATCCGACTGCAAAAATTGCAGAAAGATTTCCATCTGACCATAATGATATTGAACCAATTGATAGAGGTGTGTGGAGAAAATATAATCCTTATAATCCTTATGAAGAAGAAAAAGAAGAAAGTAATACAAAAATTGAATCTTTAGATGATTTATTTGAGGATGATTTAACTGTAAAAGACGAAAATTTGTCAGAAGAAGAAGCACCTGTATTACCACAAGAAGAAATAAAGGAAGAACAAAGACCAGAGCCTGTTTCACAGGATATTCAAAAAGAATTAGAAGCAAAATTTGATGAGCTATTTGGTGCTTTTGACGAAAATAATGAAGAAAATGAAAATAAAAATTAGAAAATAAAATTTTATTATGAAAAGAAGCTAATACAACAGCTTCTTTTTTGTTGAACGGACCTAAAATGCCCATTAACTTAAAGAAATAGAAAAATTTTTTCTTAACCTAATGATATTGATGTCTCTAATGTTCATAAAGAAATTACTTGACGAAAAAATGGTTCTGTGATACACTTTATCAAGAACAAATTTTTGGGAAGAGAGGAACAAAAAATGAAATTTGTCCATATAGCAGATATGCACTTTGATAGCCCATTTACCAATTTAGTAACAGAAAATCATATGGGAGAAGCAAGAAGATTAGAACAAAGAAACATATTAAAAAAAATAATTGAATATATAAAAGAAAATAAAATAGAATATTTTTTTATTGCAGGAGATTTATTTGAACAAAAATATGTAAGAAAAAGTACAATAGATTATATGATACAATTATTTCAAACAATTCCTAGCACAAAAATATTCATATCACCAGGAAATCATGATCCATATATCAAAAATTCATTTTATAAAACTGTAGATTGGGGAAAAAATGTATTTATTTTTGGTGGTGAAATTGAGAGAATAGAAGAAAATAAAATAGATATTTATGGATTAGGATTTACAGATTTTTATTTGGAAAAATCACCAGTGGAAAATATTGAAATAAAAAACAAAGAAAAAATAAATATATTAATAACACATGCTAGTTTAAATGCAAGTGATAAATTAGAAAAATTATATCAGCCAATTTCGGAAAAAAAAATGGAAAATTTAAATTTTGATTATATTGCATTAGGTCATATCCATAAAAAATGGGATAATCAAAACGAAAAAAATAGAATTCTATATCCGGGATCAACCATTTCTCTTGGATTTGACGAACCAGGAGAACATGGAATGATAGTAGGAGAAATAGAAAAAAATAAAACAAAAATCGACTTTATACCATTAGATGAAACTTATTTTGAAGAGATAGAGTTAGATATTTCAGAAATAAATTCAGAAGAAGAATTAATAGAAAAAATAAATGAAATAAAAATACAAAAAAGTAAATTTATAAAAATAATATTAATTGGAAAAAGAAAATTTGAAATTCAAAAAAATAAAATAATAAAATTAATAGAAAATAAAAATATTCTAAAAATAAAAGATAATACAAAAATAAATTATGAATTAGAGAATTTAGCAAAAGAAAATAATTTAAAAGGAATTTTTGTAAGAAATATGTTAAAAAAATTAGAGGAAAATAAAGATCAAAAAGAAGAAATTGAAAAAGCAATAGAAATAGGATTAGATGTTATTTTAAATCGATAAAAATAATTCATATAAAATAAATAGGAGAAAAATAATGAAAATTCAAAAATTAAAAATAAATAGTTTTGGGAAATTAGAAAATAAAGAAATTGAATTAAAAGAAAAAATAAATATTATTTATGGAGAAAATGAAAGTGGAAAATCAACGTTATTGAAATTTATTACAGGAATGTTTTATGGATTATCGAAGAATAAAAATGGAAAAGAAATTTCTGATTATGATAAATATAAACCATGGAAAAAAGATGAATATTCTGGCAAAATAGATTATCAATTAGATAATGGAGAAGTTTATGAAATTTTTAGAGATTTTCATAAAAAAAATCCGCAAATAATATTGAATGGAACAGAAGATATTTCAAAACAATTTGCTATTGATAAAAATAAGGGAAATGAATTTTTTAAAGAACAAACGAACATAGACGAATCTGTATTTTTTCATACAGCGGGTGTTATGCAAGAGGAAATTAAATTAGATAAAACCGAACAAAATGGATTAATTCAAAAAATAACAAATTTAATTTCAAGTGGAGATGACAGTATATCTTTTAAAAAATCAATCGAAAAATTAAATAAGAAATTAATTGAAGAAGTGGGGACGAATAGAACAACAGATAGACCAATTAATATATTAGAAGAAAAAATTAAAAACTTAAAAGAAAATACAAATAATATAGAAGAATTAAATAAAACATTATTAGAAATAGATGAAAGTAAAAATAAATTAATTCAGGAAATTAATAAAAAAGAAAAGGAAATAAATATATTAAAAAAAATAAAACAAGAAAAAGAAATAGAAAATATAGAAAATGAAAAATTAAAAATAAATAAAAATTTAGAAAAAGAAATAGACCAAAAAATAGAAGAAAATAAAAATAAATTAAATTTAATAAAAGAAGAAAAAATAAAAATAAATAAAAAAAATAATATTATATTAGGAATTTTATTTTTTTTCATTATGATTTTCTGTATTATTTTTAGAAAAAATAATATGATGTTATTTTCTGTAATTTTATTAACTACTTTTATTTTATTTATTTTTATTTTTCAAAAAATAAAAATAAATAAAAAAAATAAATCAAATATAGAAAAAATAACACAAGAAAAAAATAAAATAAAAAATGAAATTTATTTATTAGAGGAAAATAAAAATAATAAAATACAAGAAAATAAAAAAATAGAAAATGAAATTTATCAAAAAATAACAGAAGAAAAAAATAAAATAAAAAATAATGAAATAGATTATTTTTTTGAGTTAGATAATTTATTTGAATTAAATTTAATAGAAATAAATCAAAAAATAGAAATCGAAGAAAATAAATATCAAGAATTTAAAATAAAATTACATACTTTAGAATTAGACAAAAAAAATATAGAGCCGTTCGTAGAAAAACAAATTGAACAAAATGAAAATTTAAATTATTTGTTGGAAGAGCAAAAAGAAATAATACAATTAGGTAATGCAATTAATTTAGCAAAAAACGAATTAGAAAATGCTTATCATGAAATGAAAAATGAAATCACACCAAAATTTACACAACAATTGTCATATCTCATTCAAAAAATAACAAATGAAAAATATCAAGTCCTAAAATTAAATGATGAAAATAATTTAATGATAGAATTAGAAGATGGAAGTTATAAAAATGCCAGGGATTTAAGCATTGGTACAATTGACCAAATGTATTTATCATTAAGGTTATCTGCACTAGAAGAAATTACAAAAGAAAAAATTCCTATTTTATTAGATGAAGCTTTCTGTTTTTATGATGAAAAAAGACTGGAAAATATTTTAAAAATATTGTATAATAGCTATGATAATCAGATTATTATTTTTACTTGTACAAAAAGAGAAAAGGAACTTCTAGATAAAATACAATTAGAATATAATTATAAGGAGATTTAAAAATGTTTCAAAAATTAGAAGACGTAGAAAAAAGGTATGTAGAATTAACAAAAAAAATTAGTGATCCAGAAGTAATTGCAGATCAAGTAGAGTGGCAAAAATTAATGAAAGAACATAGTAGCATAGAAGAAATTGTGCAGAAATATAGAGAATACAAAAAAGTAAAACAGCAAATTGAGGAAGCAAAAGAAATGTTAAATGATAAAGAATTAAGAGAATTAGCTGAACAGGAAATTGAACAAGGAAAAGAACAATTACCTAAAATTGAAGAAGAATTAAAAATATTATTAATTCCTAAAGACCCTAATGATGACAAGAATATTATCTGTGAAATTAGGGCTGGTGCAGGTGGAGAAGAAGCTGCACTGTTTGCTGGAACATTATTTAGAATGTATTGTATGTACGCAGAAAGAAAGCATTTTAAAATAGAAATATTAAACGAAAATGAAACGGGTTTAGGTGGCTATAAGGAAATTACTTTTATGGTAAAGGGAAAAGGTGCCTATAGCAGATTAAAATTTGAAAGTGGTGTACATAGAGTACAAAGAGTACCAGATACAGAAAGTAGTGGAAGAATACACACTTCAACCGCTACGGTTGCGGTACTTCCAGAGGTTGAGGATGTAGAAATTGAAATAAATCCAGCAGACATTAAAATGGAAGTATTCAGAGCTTCTCGGTGCAGGGGGGCAGCATATTAATAAAACCTCATCTGCCGTAAGGTTAATTCATGAACCAACAGGAATGGTAGCAGAATGCCAAACAGAAAGGTCACAAGGGCAAAATCGTGAATATGCCATGAAACTACTAAAATCCAGATTATATGAAAAAGAAAGAAGAGAACAAGAAGAAAAATTATCGAGTGAAAGAAAAAGCCAAGTGGGAACAGGAGATAGAAGCGAAAAGATAAGAACCTATAATTATCCGCAAGGGAGAATTACCGACCATAGAATTGGATTAAGTATTTATCAAATGGAAGACTTTTTAAATGGAGACATGGATGAAATGATTGATAGTTTAATTGCAACAGATAGAGCAGAAAAATTAAAGGGTAATGAGGAATAAAGTTAAGAAAATCTTAAGAAAATATTGCAAAATATTGTAATATATAGTAAAATATTATCGTTAAAGGAGGGGAGAAAATGGGAATAGCAGCCTTAATATTAGGAATTATTTCAATTGTTATTGCTCTTATACCAGTTTGTGGATCAATTGCTTTTGTTCCAGCTCTTGTGGGATTAATTTTAGGAATTGTAGACACAGTAAAAAAAGGAAAAACAGGAGAAAAAAGAGGAATTTCTATTGCAGGACTTGTTTTATCTGCATTAGCAATAGTATTTATTTTCCTATGGATTTTTGTAATTGGTGTAGGCGCATCAATGTAAAAAGTATTGTAAAATACAAATTTTAAATAACGAAAATTATATATACTATAATCTATTAGAAAGATTAGATATATATAATTTTTTTATGTATAAAAACATTGCTAAAATAAGGAAATTATAGTAAAATATTGTTATTAAAAGGAGGGGATAAAATGGGAGTTGCAGCATTAGTATTAGGAATTATTTCCATTATCATTGCATTAATACCACTTTGTGGCTCAGTTGCTTTTATACCAGCTCTTGTTGGACTAATTCTAGGAATTGTGGATACCGTAAAAAAAGCAAAAGCAGGACAGAAAAAAGGTGTTTCTATTGCGGGAATTGTTTTATCTGCTTTAGCAATTATATTTATTTTTCTTTGGATTTTTGTACTAGGAGCAGGTGCAGCAATTTATGAAGAAGCCAGTGTAATAGATACTATGGATACATTAGATCCATATTATTATTACTATGACTAAAATCTAAGGAGGAATTAAAATGGCAATTGCAGCATTAGTATTAGGTATTATTTCTATTATTTTAGCGATAATACCATTTTGCAGTATATTTTCTGTTTTACCAGCTATCGTGGGATTAATTTTAGGAATTATAGATTTGGTGAAAAAAAAGAAAAATGGCGGAAAAAAAGGTATGTCTATTACAGGAATTGTTTTATCTGGAATAGCAATTGTAATCATGACTGTGTGGCTAGTAGCAAGTATGGGCATTATGTTTTATAATGATGAAGTATTAATTGATTCTTTAGATATGTATGGAGCATTATATTAAAACTAATTTTATGAAAAAATTAAAAGAAAATTATATGTATATTAATATTGTATTTTTAATATTATGTATATATATTATTTTCTATCCTTTTTTCGCACAAGCATTAGAAAAAATTTTTCCAGCATTATTACAATGTCCCTATAAAGAAATGACAGGAATGCCTTGTCCGTTATGTGGAGGAACAAGATATATAGCAAACATAGGAACCGTATTTCATGACATTACTTATTTATTTAATTTCTTTGGAATTTTTATGATATGTGTTTTTATTGAAATAATTTCTAGAATTTATATTATAATTAGAATCAAGCGCAAAAAAAATATAGATACTATTTTAAAGATCGATATTATTTGGCATATTTTATTAATTATTGCTTTTGCAAGTTATGAAATCATTTATATCGTAATTCAACAATGTTCATAAAGTATATGCATTTAGATAGCATATACTTTTTTGTTGAATAGGAAACAATATGAGACTTTTTATTTTCAAAAAAATTGCTTTTCAAAATAAGCTAGAACCATTCATAATCCTATTTAAAAATACATATAAATTTATAAATGGGAGGAGAGAAAAATTAACGATATTTTAAAAACCACTTTATTAGGCCTATTTTTTGGAACATTTGGAACTACTTTAGGAGGAATATTAGGAGCCAAATTTAATATAAAATCAAATCGATTTTTAAGCTTTATTTTAGAATTTGCAGCAGGACTTATGGTAGCAATTGTTTGTTTCGAACTTATACCAGAAAGTTTAGAATTAACAAATATGGGAAATGTTTTTTTAGGAATTATTTTAGGCGTAATAGGAATGCTTTTATGTGATAATTTTGTGAACCAAAAATATACCAAAAAACATGAAAAAAATAATAATTCGCTTTTAAAAACAGGAATCATTGTAGGAATTGGTTTGGCCATTCATAATTTTCCAGAAGGATTGGCAATTGGCTCTGGATTCGAGGCTTCGACCAAATTAGGTCTAGCCCTAGCAGTTGCGATACTTTTACATGATATACCAGAAGGAATATCAATGAGTGTCCCTATGAAATCTGGAGGTATGAAGGCTAGTAAAGTACTTTTTCTTACAATGATTTCAGGAGTTACAACAGGAATAGGAGCTTTTTTTGGAGCCATTTTAGGAACGATTTCTGAAACAGTGATTGCTATATGTTTAGCTTTTGCTGCTGGTGCAATGTTATATATTGCCTCTCGGAGAATTGATACCGGAGTCAAATAATTTATATAAGGGAAGAATTGCTTCCTTAGGGAATGTTATGGGATTTATGATAGGACTCATAGCAACACAATTTTAAAATTTTTAGAATTTTATCATAAACATTGAAAAAGAAAGTCACTTTCTAGTATAATTAACTAGGAAGTGATTTTTAATGAAAATAATGTTTATTTGTACAGGGAATACATGCCGTAGTCCTATGGCACAAGGACTATTAGAAAAAATGGCAAAAGATAGGGGCAAGCAAATAGAAGCTTACTCTTGTGGTACACATGCTATTAATGGAAATACCGCAAGTAGTCATGCCATTGAAGTAATGGAAAAAAGAGGGATTGATTTAACAAAACATAGAGCAACTAATATAAAAGATGCTAATATTTACGATATGGACTATATTTTTTGTGTTACACAAAATCATAAAGACTATGTTTTACAATTGTACCCAGAATTAAGGGGAAAGGTATATACCATAAAAGAATATTTACAAGATGTAGGTAAAAATCAAGACATTAAAGACCCATGGGGATATGATGTTCATACTTATGAAGAGGTAGCACAGGAAATAGAGAATTGTTTAAAAAGTATGATTGACAAATGGGAAAAAGAATAATATAATACAAACATTAGTTTGAAAAGGAGAAATAAGATGCAAGATATATTAGAAGGATTAAATGAAAAACAATATGAAGCAGTAAAACATACGGAAGGCCCATGCTTAATTATTGCAGGAGCAGGAAGTGGCAAAACAAAAGTAATTACCCATAAAATTGCTTATTTTATTCAAGAAAAAAATATAAAACCATGGAACATTTTAGCTATTACTTTTACAAATAAAGCTGCAAGGGAAATGAAAGAAAGAGCTGAAAAATTAATTGGTGATGGAATAAAAGATATGTGGATAGGAACTTTCCACTCTATTTGTGTTAGAATTTTAAGAAGATTTATTGATAGAATTGGATTTGATACTAGTTTTGTTATTTTTGACACATCAGATCAAAGGAGTTTAGTAAAAGAGTGTATTAAAGCAGTAGATTTGGATGAAAAATTATTTTCAGATCGTTCTGTTCTTGCGGAAATTAGCAATGCTAAAAATGAAATGTTAACACCTGATCAGTATCTACAAAAATATAATGGAGAATACCGTAAAGAAAAGATTGCAAAAGTATATCAATTATATCAAGAAAGACTCAAACAAAATAATGCGATAGATTTTGATGATATCATTAATGATACCATTAAAATTTTAACTGAAAACCCAGATTGTTTAGAATATTATAGTGAAAAATTTAAATATATTTTAGTGGATGAGTATCAAGATACTAACAAAGCCCAATTTATGCTGATAACTTTATTAGCATCTAGATATGGGAACCTTACGGTTGTGGGAGATAATGACCAAGGCATCTATTCTTTTAGAGGAGCTGATATACAAAATATATTAAACTTTGAAAGAGACTTTCCAGGAACGAAAATCATAAAATTAGAGCAAAACTACAGGTGTACAGGAAATATTTTAGATGTAGCGAATTCCGTAATTAAAAATAATGAAACAAAATATGAAAAAAAATTATGGACAGAAAATGGGAAAGGAAATTTAATTCAATTTTATCAAGGGGATACCGATTATGATGAAGCAAATTATATTGTGCAAGAAATTCGCCACTTGAAAAGAGAAGAATATTTTCAATATTCAGACTTTGCTGTACTTTATCGTATGAATACACAATCTAGAAGTATAGAAGATATTTTAAGAAGAGA
>CALXQB010000012.1 GCA_944390445.1 uncultured Clostridia bacterium
AAATCGATAAAGTCTGTAGTGCACTTATAGAATGCGCTACAGACTTTTCACCTTCTCGAAACTGTCAAACTTGAGATTTTTATTCACTTTATTATATTAATAACTTTACAATTTTTCAAGTCATTTTAGAAATATTATATAGTTTCACATCAAAAGGACCTATTCTAAAAATAGGTCCTTTTGATTCATTTTATCAAAGATTAATACATTCTGTCCATTCCCGCTGGCATTTGATTGTTTCCTCCGCAATTGCATTTTTCTTCTTTTTTGTTTGTTACGGTTGCCTCTGTTGTTAGTATCATAGAAGCAATACTTTCTGCATTTTGAATAGCACTTCTAGTTACCTTTGTTGGGTCTACAATACCAACTTTTTTCATATCTACGTATTCTTCATTTTTTGCATCAAATCCGAATCCTGGACTGCTCTTTTTAACATTTTCAAGAATAACAGCTCCTTCTAATCCAGCATTTGCTGCAATTTGTTTTACTGGCTCTTCTAAAGCTTTTAGAATAATTTTAACACCAATTTTTTCATCGTCTTTTACTTCTTTTAATAATTCTTCTACTTTAGGAATAATATTGATATATGCTGTTCCTCCTCCAGCAACAATTCCTTCTTCAACTGCTGCTTTTGTTGCAGATAATGCATCTTCAATTCTAAGCTTTTTCTCTTTCATTTCCACTTCTGTTGCAGCACCTACGCCAATAACAGCAACACCGCCTGCTAATTTTGCTAATCTTTCTTGTAGTTTTTCTTTGTCATATTCACTTTGTGTATTTTCAATAGCAGTTCTAATTTGTTTTACTCTTGCTGAAATAGCATCTTTATCTCCTGATCCATCTACAATTATTGTACTTTCTTTTTGCACTTTTATTTGTCTTGCTCTACCTAATTGGTCAATTGTTGTATCTTTTAGTTCTAATCCTAAATCAGATGTAATTACTTCTCCTCCAGTTAGAATAGCAATATCTTCTAGCATCTCTTTTCTTCTATCTCCATAACCAGGTGCTTTTACTGCAACTACATTTAATACGCCTCTTAGTTTATTCAAAATCAAAGTAGATAATGCTTCTCCCTCAATATCATCTGCTATAATAACCAATTTTCCAGATTGTTGCATTAAGCTTTCCAATAATGGTAGTATTTCTTGAATATTACTAATTTTTTTATCTGTAATTAAAATATATGGGTTATCAATAACAGCTTCCATTTTATCTGTATCTGTTACCATATATGGTGAAATATACCCTTTATCAAATTGCATACCTTCTACAACATTTAACTCTGTATTAGATGTCTTTGATTCTTCAATCGTAATAACTCCATCTTTTGATACTTTTTCCATTGCATCTGCAATTAAGCACCCTATTTCTAGATTATTAGCAGAAATGCTTGCTACTCTTGCAATATCTTCTTTACCATTTAATGGAGAACTGATTTTTGCTAATTCTTGTACTGCTCTATCTACTGCTTTATCCATTCCTCTTTTTATTGCCATGGGGTCTCCACCTGCTGCTACATTTTTAACACCTTCTTTCATAATTGCTTGTGCTAAAACAGTAGCTGTTGTTGTTCCATCTCCTGCTACATCATTTGTTTTTGTTGCTACTTCTTTTACTAATTGTGCTCCCATATTTTCATAAGGGTCTTCTAATTCAATTTCTTTTGCAATTGTTACACCATCATTTGTAACAAGTGGTGCACCAAAACTTTTGTCTAGTACTACATTTCTTCCTTTAGGTCCAATTGTAACCTTTACAGTATCTGCTAATTTATTAACACCATTTAATAATGCCTTTCTAGCATCTTCTCCATATTTAATTTCCTTAGCCATAATTATCCTCCTTAAATACTTTTATATTTTTACTCTTTTCAGTTTTATTCAACAGTTGCTAAAATATCACTTTGTTTAACTATAATCATCTCTTCTCCATTATATTTTATTTCTGTTCCAGCATATTTACTGATAATTACTTTTTGCCCAACTTTCACAAACATCTTTACTTCTTTTCCATCTACATCTCCTCCAGGTCCTACTGCCAAAACTTCAGCCACTTGTGGTTTTTCTTGGGCATTTCCTGCTAAAATAATTCCACTCTTGGTTGTTTCTTCTTTTTCTACCATTTTTACTAATACTCTGTCTTGTAATGGTTTCACCATTTTACATTCCTCCTTAAAAAAACATTAGCAGTCGTTCTTGTCGACTGCTAATAATTTATACCTTTTCTAAAAAAATGTCAAGTACTTCTGAAAAAAATCTCAATAAATTCACATTTCAGACAAATTAGTTTCACTATTTTTCTCTTTTGCTGCTCTTACCAATTCTCTAAAAAGCGGTGCTGGTCTATTTGGTCTTGATTTAAACTCAGGATGAAATTGGCATGCTACAAAATAAGGATGATCTTTCATTTCAACCATTTCTACTAATTCATCATCAGGAGAAGTGCCACTGCATATAAGTCCTTTTTTCTCTAAAGCTTCCCTATAATCATTATTATATTCGAAGCGGTGACGGTGTCTTTCTAAAATCTCGTCTTGCTTATAAATTTGATAAGCTTTCGTATCTCTTTTAATATGGCAAGGATAATTTCCTAGGCGCATGGTTCCGCCTTTTTTGGTTACATTTCTTTGATTTTCCATAATATGAATAACAGGATTTTCTGTAATTTCGTCAAACTCTGTAGAATTAGCATTCGTCAAATGTAATACATTTCTTGCAAACTCTACTACTGCCATTTGCATGCCTAAACAAATACCCAAAAATGGAATATCATTCTCTCTTGCATAACGGATTGCTTCTATTTTTCCTTGGATTCCTCTATTACCAAATCCTCCAGGTACTACGATTCCATCATATGGTTCTAAAATTTGTTTTACATTTTCTTCCGTAATGGTTTCGGAATCAATATAGGCAATTTCAACTTCTACTTGATTGGCGTATCCACCATGTTTTAAACTCTCTGCTACAGATAGATAGGCATCATGCAATTTAACATATTTTCCAACGATGGCAATTTTTATAGAGTTTTTAATTTCTTTAATCTTCTTTACCATCATTTCCCACTCTGTATGATTTGGTATTGTATTTCCCAATTTCAGATGTTCACAAGCAGCAATTGCCAGTCCTTCTGCTTCCAATTTTAGTGGGACTTCATATAGATTATCTACTGTTAGATTTGAAATCACATCTTTTGGTCTTACATTACAAAATAGAGAAATTTTGTTTTTCATTCCCTCCTCGATTTCCTCATCTGCTCTACAAACTAAAATATCTGGTTTTATTCCTAGTGATTGCAATTCTTTTACAGAATGTTGTGTTGGTTTAGATTTTAATTCTTCAGAACCTGGTACTAATGGTAATAATGTAACATGAATATAGATAACATCTTCTGGTGCTTTTTCAATACCTACTTGTCTTATAGCTTCTAAAAATGGTAAACTTTCAATATCTCCAACAGTTCCTCCTACTTCTGTTATAATAATATCTACTTCACCATTATCTACATTGTAAATTTGATCTTTTATTTCGTTTGTAACATGAGGAATAACTTGTACTGTTTTTCCCAAATAATCTCCTCTTCGCTCTTTCGTTAATACATTAGAATAAATCTTTCCTGATGTTATACTAGAATTTTTCGTTAATTCTTCATCAATAAATCTTTCATAATGCCCTAAATCTAAATCTGTTTCTGCTCCATCTTCTGTTACGAACACTTCTCCATGTTCATATGGACTCATCGTTCCAGGGTCTACGTTAATATATGGGTCAAACTTTTGAATAGTTACACGGTACCCCCTATTTTTTAATAATCTACCCAAAGATGCTGCCGTAATTCCTTTTCCTAATCCTGATACTACTCCACCTGTTACAAAAATAAATTTTGCACTCATTAGCACTGCCCCCTTATTTTTTACAAAAAAGAAAAAATAGATTAAAAAAATTCCCAAATTCGGTTTTTTTTTAATCTATTCTTTTTTCATTTTAACATTAATTTTTTAATAACGCAAGCTTTTAATACAAAAAATTATACAAATACTCTTGTCTGTTTTTTACTTTATAGTAATTGATAAAACTTTATATTTTGCAATACCTGCAGGGACTTGCACTTCGACAATTTGATTTTTCTTAGCTCCTAAAAGTGCAGCACCTATCGGAGATTCATTTGAAATTTTTCTTTGTGCCAAATCTACTTCAGTAGACCCAACTATTGTATATTCTAGTTCATCATTATATTCTAAATCCAAAACTTTTACAGTATTTCCCACTTGTACAGTTTTAGTATCAATCTCTGATTCGTCAATTACTTTTGCATATCTTAATTTATTTTCTAGTTCTGCAATTCTTACCTCATTGGCTGCTTGAGCATTTTTTGCTTCATCATATTCAGAATTTTCTGATAAGTCTCCAAATCCCAATGCAACTTTAATACGTTCTGCAATTTCTGCTCTTTTTTCTGTTCTTAAATATTCTAATTCCTTTTCTAAATTTTCATATCCTTCTTGCGTTAATAATATTTCTTTTTCTTCCATTTTTTGCCTTCCTCCTAGGTAAAATTTCTATATATTTTCGTTTACTAATGTTACGATACTTTTTCGTATTTGTCAATAGATAAGGAAAAAATTATTATGAATTTTCTGTGACGTATTCTCTCTCATGAATGGTTCCATTTAAACCTATCAATTCTGTAATTTGAACTTTATCTTTTTGTATTTTTTCTCTGATATTTTTATAAGAATCTTTTCTGTATAAAATACTTTCATATAATATTTTTTGTTCGAATTCCTCTTCTAAATGAAGTTGTTTGAATTCTTGCATTTCTTGATTTTGAAATACCATTTTGTAATTTCGAATATTTATACCATCAAATTTTTTAGATTTAATTTTTATATTTTTTCCAAAGTTCAATAATATTCCTTTCTTAGGCAAAGAGAAGTAATTTAATTTTTCTTCTGAGTAATCCATGTTAATGATAATATCCGATTTCGATAATGCCTTTTTATTATTAGTGACTCTAACCATAATTCCATAATTTTGGTACAGAAAGTCTTCTATCTTTTGATAAGAATTTATCTTATTTGTTATTATATTCAATAATCTAACCTTTTGTGCTAAACTCATTATGATTTGTTTTACGATATCTGATGGCTCGTTAACTAAAATAGAAATTTCTTTTTCTCCTAAATTTTGTTTTTGTTTTTCACAAATAAAGAATAGACAATCTAATATTAAGTATTGTTCTAACCATTTTCCATCAAAAATATGTATATTATCTTTTTTTAATTGCCAAATAAATGCTTCTTGATAAAATAAATCTTTTGTAAGCACAATATCTCTTAAATTTTCTTTCTTTACTATTTTTCTTGCCATACGGCTATATTGTTTATTCGTAATTTTCTTGTTTTTTAAAAGTGGAAGGGTTAAAATTACTTTGTTTTCTAATTCTATTTTTTTGACAGGCATCCATGGTAAAAATGTAGAAAATGCTTTCTTCAACATCTTTCCCTTTATCCAAGGGAAAAATTCATAGATACTTTGCGCCATTCTCACATAATATGTTTTCATTACATCACCTTCATTTCAAAATAAGACGAACAACTCGTCCGTCTTATATAATATATGAAAGTGATAGCAAAATTATGACTATTATTTTAATTTTCTAAAAACCCCCGCTACTTTTCCTAAAATTTCACAATTAGGAACAATAATTGGATCTAAACTACTATTTTCTGGTTGTAAACGAATATGATCCTTTTCTTTATAAAATGTTTTTACGGTTGCCTCTTCCCCTATTAAAGCGACAACAATTTCTCCATTTCTAGCTACATTTTGTCTTTTTACTAAAATATAATCTCCATCTAAAATTCCAGCTTCTATCATACTAGTTCCTCTAACAGTAAGCATAAAGCTTTCACTATTTCCTACAAAATCGATTGGAATAGGAAAAGTATCTGTAATATTTTCAACAGCAAGAATTGGTTCACCAGCCGTTATCTTTCCAACCACCGGAACATCTACCATTTCTTTTCCCTGGTAAAAGTCTTTTGGTTTTTGTTCTTCTTTTCCACCTTTAATTAATTTTAGCGCCCTTCCTTTTTGATTTTCTTTTTTAATATATCCTTTTTCAGCTAGCTTTGCTAAATAGGCATGAACAGTTGCAGTAGATTTTAATCCCACAGCTTTTCCTATTTCTCTTACAGATGGTGGATATCCATTTTCTCGTGACTCTTTATCAATAAATTTTATAATTGCCTTTTCTCTTTTATTCAATGCATCTGGGTCTTTTTTTCTCACCTAATATCACTCCCTATTTTTTCATTTTTCACATCGTATCATAAAAATGAAAAAATGTCAAACAAAAGTTTGACATTTTTAAATTATTTTTTATTTTTTATACCTTTCTTACATATCCTCATCATCGTGATGTTCTTGGCATCCAGAGCAATTACCGTTTTCACATGGAGAATCTTCTTCATCCCAATCTAATTCAATCATATTTTTACATTCTGGACATTCGATTTCTTGAGTAGAATTTGTTAATTCTGTCACGAAATCGTGATTACAATAGGGACAAGTAATTTGGAATTCAAATTCTTCTTCGTCTTCCATATAAATATCTTTTTCAATTTCATTTACAGAACTTTCTACTTTGTTAATTTTCTCTTGTAATTCTGTCTGGTTTGCTAATAAGTCTTGCATTTTATTTTCACTAATTTCTATAATCTTATCCAATTCATCTAGAAAAAGAGATGTAATTGCATACACTTGCTCTTTTATATATTCTAATTCTTGTTTGTCTTTAATATTTTTTTCAAGATTATTGATAATTTTTTTATATTTACTACTTAAATCTGCCATAAAAATTTAAGTCCTTTCTTTTAGATTCTTTCCATATACTCGCCTGTTCTTGTGTCTATTCTAATTATATCACCAGTGTTTACAAACAATGGAACATTAATTGTTGCACCTGTTTCCAAAGTTGCAGGTTTTGTTGCACCTGCTCCTGCGGTGTTACCACTAAATCCTGGTTCAGTATATGTAACTTCTAATTCAACAAACATAGGAGGCTCTACTGCAAATACGTTTCCCTTAAAAGATAATATTTTTACTGTCATATTTTCTTTTAGAAATTTTAAAGTATCTCCTAATTGTTCTTTATTTAATGGAATCTGCTCATAAGTTTCGTTATCCATAAAATAGTATAAATCTCCATCTACGTATAAATATTGCATTTCTCTTTTATCAACTTGTGCTCCTTGTAATTTTTCAGATGGATTAAATGTTTTTTCAAGTACAGAACCATTAATTACATTTTTTAATTTTGTTCTAACAAATGCTGCTCCTTTTCCTGGTTTTACGTGTTGGAATTCTACCACTTTATAAACTGAATTATCCATTTCAAATGTAGTCCCATTTCTAATATCTCCTGCCATATAAACTTCTGCCATTTTCGTTCCTCCCTTAATTTAACTTTTTAACATATCTATTTTACTACAAATTTTAAGAAAAAGCAATATCTCGCCAATTTTCTTTATACTATTACATATCCTTTTTCAGATTGTGTTAAAATTTCTTTTCCTTCTTTTGTCACTAGGACAGTATCTTCAATTCTAACCCCAAATTTCCCAGGGATATAAATTCCTGGTTCAATTGTCACTACCATGTTCTCTTTTAAAATTTGATTATTGTTTAATGTAATAAAAGGAAGTTCATGATTTTCCAATCCCACTCCATGTCCCAATGCATGTACTTGTGAAAATCCTTTAAATTTAAAACTATTTTCTACCACATTATTAATTGCTTTTATATTAGCTCCTTCTTTTATCTCGTTAACAGCATATTCTTGATTTTGTAGTACTAAGTCATAAATTGGTTTTACTTGTTCTGGTATATTTTTAACAAATATTGTTCTTGTCATGTCTGAAGTATATCCTTGATAACGACATCCAAAATCGATCGTAATGATATCTCCTGCTTGAATTTTTCTGTCTGTAGGCATAGCATGAGGAATAGAAGAATGTGATCCGTGATGCAACAATAGTACTAAATGCTGTTCCTTCTGCCCCATGAGATTTAAAATACTTTTCTATAGTTTCTGCAATTTCTTGTTCTTTCATTCCTATTTTGATATCATTTTTTAAAAAAGTGAAGCAATCATCTGTAATCCTACATGCCATTTTTATTTTTTCAATTTCATCCGCTTCTTTTATCATTCTCTGTTGTTCAATAATTCCTTCTGTTTCCACCAAATTATTCATTTTATAATATTCTAGAATTTTTTTATAATTACGATAAGTAACATATCCTTCTTCAAATCCTACAGTATGACATAAATGAAAGAAAGCTTCATAATCATATTTAGAAATGTTTCTAGCATCATAAGTAATAATCTCATCATCTATCGTTAATGTACTATTTACCGCTTCTATATATCTAGCATCTGTAATAAAAATATTTTCTTTTCTCGTTAATAGAAGTGTCCCTTCTGCTTTAATCCCTGTTAAATAATAAATACTTATGGGGTTAGATATAATCATTCCCTGTATTTCTTGGCTATTTAATTTGTCACGCAAATATTTAATTTTATGATTCATGAATTTAGCCTCCTTTATTTCATTTTATCTTTTATTCAATCCTAATGTAAAGACAGTAAGTAAAGTATCTAACACGATACTAGATGGTATAAAAATCATAATGAAAGTGGCTATTACAATAAATGGTCCAAATGGAATATAATCACTCGTCTTTTTTACTTTAGTTACAAGTAATAAAATGCTTAAAATAGCGCCAATTAAAAATGCCATAAGAGCAATCATTCCTATATTTAAAGCTCCAAAATATAGACCTAAAGCTCCCATTAGTTTTACATCTCCAAATCCCATTGCTTCTTTTCCTGCAATAAGACCACCTAATAAAGTAATGATTAAAAAACTTCCAGCCCCTATTACCATTCCCAGTAACATGTCTTTTGCGAGATTTAAATTTATCATGCCAAAGGCAAATGTAAAAATCAGCCCGATTTCAAACATCGTTAGATTTAAACGGTTTGGAATAATTTGTTCTTTATAATCAATAATAAAAACGGAAATTAACATTGGAATTAATATTAGATATTTTAATAAATTTAATTGATTTGCAATTTCATTTCCTATTCCGAAACGATAAAGTAATGCTATATATAGTATGGGAATCAAAATTAAGACCCATTTATTTTTTCTTGCCTTTATTTTATATTCTTTAAAAGTTTCTTTACACAAGATTTTTTTCTCTTCTTGTAATCTATCATTTATGGTATTGACTATTGTTCCTACAAATATACCAATAATTCCTAATAATACATAAATCAAAATATGAACATCATTAAAATACATTTTACTTTTCTCCTTCTTTCGTCTTTTTTAAGAATTTTTGAATGATGTAATTTTCCAATGGTCTTTTCATTTTCGTAATCCAAATATCCTTTTCCTTGATAGGTTTTACCAGAATAGAAAGCATATGGCATCGGTTTGCTACAATCACGTCTGTAAAAATCTGATCGCCCACAACTGCAATATTTTCGTTTTTTGTTTTCAAAATTTTCTGTGCTTTTTTTACTCCAAATTTTAATGGCTTCATAGACCATAAAATATAGTTTCCTATTTCTAATTCATTGGAAAGCATTTCTACTTTCTCTTTCTTTCCACTATTAGAAGCTATACAGATTTTTATTTCATTCCTTTTTAATTGCTCTACCCATTGTTTTCCACCTTCTACTATTTTTTTGTCAAAGTCTAATAAAGTATTATCCATATCTAGTATTAAGGCTTCTATATGGTATTTTTTTAATAGTTCTATTGTAATATCTGTTACTTTTTCTAAATACAGTTTAGGGTACAAAATCATGGCTTTCTCCTTTACTCTTCTATCTTATCAATATGTTTTAATTTTGTCAATTTATATTTACAAAATTCTTATATTAGTATATACTTACATCATTGTAAGAAATGGAAGTGATAAATATTGGAAACTGCCATATTAGATGAGAAAAAAGAATATAATCAAAAACTTTTTCCTTATTATAAAATGTTTTCATGGGATTTAATGTTTTATTATGTTATTTCCTTTATGTTTTTGACAACGGTAAAAGGCTTTAATGCTTCTCAAATCTTATTAATTGATGCTTTTTATACTTTATCAAAATTTTTATTACAAATGCCTCTTGTTAGTGTTGTTGATAAATTAGGGAAAAGAAAAAGTCTTATTATCGCTAATATTTCTGTTGCCCTATACATGCTTTTAATTTTATTTGCCGTCAACATTTATATGGTTATATTAGCTGGTTTTTTTGGTGCTTTTGGTTTTTTAATAAAAAGTTTAAGTGAATCTAGCTTATTATATGATTCTATACCTGAGTCTCCTAATAGAAATAAGTTATTTGCTAAAATTGAAGGAAAAGGTGGTGCTTTCTTTTTTTCTTTAGAAGCGATTACTTCTTGTTTGGCTGGATTTTTATTTGCTATATCGCCATACTTACCAGTATTATTAGCTAGTATTTTTTGTATGATATCTGCCTTTTTGGCTTTTCGTTTTAATGAGATTGTTCCCAATGTACACTCTTCGCTATCTTCAAAGCAATATCATAAAAATCTAAAACAATCTTTTCGTTTCATCATGAAATCCAAAAGACTAAGAAGTCTTATTTTGTTCTTAGGAGTTTCTTATGGTTTTATTAACCTTTTAGTTACTTTAAGAAAAAGTCTTTTTTATGATATTGAAGTCCCTGTAGAACATATGGGTATTTTCTTTGCTATTTTGGGAATATTTTCAGGTATCGCATCAGCAAAGCAAAATCTCTTTCATCAAAAATATCGTAATAGATCACTTACTGTTTTAACCATTATGTTAGTTAGTAGTTGTCTTTTGGCTGGATTAGTTGTAATTTTAAAATTACCTTATTTAATAACACTTGTTCTTGTTTTATTGGCTTTTGCTATACAATATATTGTAAAAGGTTTCTATTTTACCTTCAATAAAAAATATTTAAATAGCTTCTCTACAGCTGATTTAAGGACAAAAATTTATTCTGTTAATAATTTGTTTGAAGCAATTTGTAGTACAATAGCAAGTTTTGCTTCTTCCCAATTATTAAAAATCACTTCTACTGCTTATGCTTTTATTATTATCTCTCTTGTATTTTGTATTCTCCTTGTTCTAATTTTAGATTATATGAAAACAAGAGTTGGTTTAAAACCAGAAGAATATAAAAAGGATGATATTCCTATCCCATTAAATTAACTAAGAAAGGACATTATATATGCAATCACATTCTCTTAAGAAATTAGAATTTTCAAATGTTTTAACTATGTTGTTATCTTTTTGCCAAACTTATATGGGAAAAGATATTTGCATTCATTTATTACCTTACCATACACAAGAAGAAGTAGAAGAAAAATTACAAGAAACAACAGAAGCAATTATATTATTAGAAAGGAAATCTACACCTCCTTTAACAGAAGTTCCAGATATTACTATATGGATTAAAAGTTTACTAAATCAACAGATTTTATCCTGCAAAGCATTATTAGATTTAGCTTTTATCCTAAAGTTAGCAAGAGAACTAAAAGAATATATATCATCAGATATCGATACATCCTTTTCTGCCATTGTTGCTCCATATTTTCAAAATCTATATTCTCATCCCATAGTTGAGAATAAAATTTTCCATGATATCATAGATGAAAATACCATAGAAGATTCTGCTTCATCTGAATTAAAAAATATCCGTAAAAATCAAAGAAAGATTATCACTTCTATCAAAGATAATTTAAATCACTATATTCATTCTTCAAGTTATGCAAAATTTTTACAAGATCATATTATCACTGTCAGAAATGATCGTTTTGTTATCCCCGTGAAGCAAGAATATAGAAATGAAATAAAAGGATTAATTCATGACATGTCATCAACTGGTTCAACCGTTTTTATAGAACCTCTTTCTATTTTTGAGTTAAATAACGAATTAAATCGTTTAAAATTGGAAGAAACTACTGAAATAGAAAAAATTCTTCAAAATTTATCTTCTCTATTTCTTCCTATTATACATGAATTAGAAAATAATATAGATTTATTTGGTAAGATAGATTTTGCTTTTGCTAAGGCAAAGTTTGCTCGCTCTATTCAAGCTAGTTTACCTGTTATTCATAAAGAAAAATATATTGATTTAAAAAAAGCAAGACATCCATTTATTCCTAAAGAAAAAGTAGTTCCTATTGATTTACATATTGGAAAAGATTTTTCTAGTTTAATTATAACAGGTCCAAATACTGGAGGAAAAACTGTTACCCTAAAAACTGTTGGGCTTTTATGTTTAATGGGAATGAGTGGATTATATATTCCTGCAGCAGAGAATAGCAGTATTTTTGTATTTGATGCTATTTTTGCAGATATTGGAGATGAGCAAAGTATAGAAGAATCTTTAAGTACTTTTTCTTCTCACATGAAAAATATAATTCAAATTTTAAAGCTTTCAACACAAAACAGCCTTGTATTATTGGACGAGCTTGGTTCTGGAACAGACCCAGAAGAAGGTTCTTGTCTTGCTATTAGTATTTTAGAAAGTTTGCATCAAAAAGGTTGCTTAACAATTGCTACTACACATTACCCTGAGCTTAAAAACTACGCTTTAGTACAAGAAGGCTTTGAAAATGCAAGTTCGGAATTTAATCTTGAAACATTATCTCCTACTTATAAACTAATGATTGGTATACCAGGTAAAAGTATGGCATTTGCCATTTCTCAAAGATTAGGCCTACCTACTAAAATTTTAGATAATGCAAAGTCTAGATTAAATACCTCTCATATTAGTATTGAAGAAATCTTAAAAAATATTTATGATACAAAAGCTCAAATCGATAGAGAAAAAGATGTTATTTTGCAAAAGTCAGAGGAAATTGAGAATTTAAGAGTTTCCTTAGAAAAAGACAATAAACAATTAAAAGAACAAGAAAAAGCGTTACTAGAAAATGCTAAAGAGGAAGCGAAGAGTATTTTACTAGAAGCAAAGCAAGAAGCGGATGATATCATTAAAGAGCTTTCTCATACTACTTCCTCTTCTACAGCAAATCAATTAAGATTGCAATTAAAAAAAGACATTGAAAAATATCGTTCTTATGAAAAAAGTTCAACAGAAGAATTTACTCCTGATATGCTTAAAGTAGGAATGAAAGTTTTCGTTAAAACTTTAAAACAAAATGCTACTGTCCTTTCCACCTCAAATGATGGACAAGAAGTACAGGTTCAAGTTGGAAATATAAAAATTAATACAACATTAAATAACCTAGAGAAAACAGCAAATCTACAACAGCCTACTAAAAATATTCCTCAAAAGAAATCTACTTTTGAAGTAAAAAGCATTTCTCCTGAAATTAATGTAATTGGGCTTACTGTCGAAGAAGCAACTATGCTAATTGATAAATATTTAGATGAAGCTTTTGTTGCTAGATTATCACAGGTTCGTATCGTGCATGGAAAAGGAACTGGTGCCTTGAGAAGCGGAATACATACTTTTCTAAAAAAGCACCCTCATGTAAAAGATTTTAGGCTTGGTACTTTTGGAGAGGGTGAAATGGGAGTTACTGTAGTAATCCTTAATGAATAGTGAACAATTAATAATGAATAATTAATAATTTTCGTGTGAATTAGATTTTTGTGTATTATTCATTATTCACTATTCATTTTTCATTATTCATTAAATACAAAAAGAACTATTCATTTCGAGCATAATAATTACACATGGAATGAATAGTTTCTATTGTTCTCTTTTTTTGTAAAGATTTTTTCTTCACTATGTCATCAAAATTAACGTTACCAATGTTAAAATTAAGAAATGTTGTCTTAATTTTGTTCTCTCTTCTTCTGTCATTTCTCTGGCTGGAATATCTTCTTCTGTTAGACTAACTTTGTAACTTTCTACTTTATTAAATTTAAAATTTAATCTAAATTCCTTTGTTTCATTTTGTTTAAAATTTCCTACTGCTAAATACTCACTTCCTAAATACGTTCCAATTTTTCCATAGAAATCTGCTTTTACTTTTAAATCAGAGACATATCCTAATGTATTATTATTTATGGTTCCTAGCAAATACCCATTAGTTGACGTTGCTAATGATGAAAATTCAAAAAACTAGCTACAAGCATTCAAAATAATTTGAATGAAACCATAGCTAGTGATAATGATAGAATTCCTCATACTTTAAGCAATGTTTATATTACGAAAAATGTTGAAATTCCTATAACTATTGTTGAATGTGGCTTCTTGTCTAATCCAGAAGATGAGGCAAGGTTTAAAACTGATGAGTATCAAGAAAGCCTTGCTTGTGGAATTTATAATGGAATAATGGGGTATTTTGATTAATTAATATTGCAATATAATGCTATGCGAAAACCTGCAGTCTCATTTTCGATCCCATTAAAATTATTTCTGCTTCCTGCTGGAAAATCTAAATAGCTAACATCATAAGCACCACCTCTAACTACATAAGGACTTCCAGTATTTATCTTTCTTTCGCTAGTATACTCCCACAAATTCCCTCCTAAATCATATATATTGCTTACTGCTTTTGTTTGCCCTGTAGGAACTATGTCATTATTCGGACCTTGTTGCTCAATTTCATTTATATCTATGTAATTAAAAGTCTCAGAATTAGTATAGTTTCCTTCTGGAGAAGTAGTTCCATAATTGCTATTTTTTAGTTGAATAAATTTAATTGCTGTATCCCATGCATAACTACTTGCTAATTTAGTTGTGGCTGTATATGACTGTATTCTACTCATTTCTTCTGCTCGCACTATTGCATTATCAAATGTTATCCAATTATATGGTACTTGATTTTTTTGTATTATTACTTTATGCGTTTGAGGTGAAGATGAAGTTCGTAGTTCTTTTTCTCCATTATTGTTAATTGCCTCACCATCTCCGGCTTCATATCTTCCTATATAATAGCCCTTCCATTTTTCTACACTACTTTTCTCATCTTCTGATAGATTTTCTGTATAATTACTATATATATCATTTTGTTTTCCAAAGTTTACTCTTTCATAAACAATCTTTGTATTTTCACCATTACTCATATTTACTGTTTGTCCATCCCCGGTATCTGCTGGTATCCATACAAATTGATTGCCATCAGTATCTTCAATCACTATTCCATTTTCTACTAAAGTAGCTGATTCTTGTGCTATTTTAAATCCAGCCGGAACTCTTACAGAATTTGCTGGTTCACATGAATCAGTTATGGTCGTATCAAACTCAAATGGTTTATTTTGTGATATTGCATCTATTACTGTAGTAGCCGTATTATACTCTTCATTTTCGCCACCTTGATTTCCACTATTTCCGTTTAAGTAGCCATCCATCAACTCTTCTAGTTCTCCTATTGCCAATTGTTCATTTTGTTCAGCATTTCTCCAAGTATTTGCAGCTGTCTCAGCTCTATTAAATATACCGTTTTGTCTTATTGTTAAATTTAAAGCAACACCTGCTAAAATTAATAAAACGATAATGGTTACCACTAATGCAACTAGGGTAATTCCTTTTTCTTCTCTTCTTTTTTGTTTTTTCATCTTTTCTTTTTCCTCCTATGTTTTTAGTAATTTCTCAGAAGCACGGGCGATTAAAATCGCCCCTACGTTTAAGAAATTTCTTCGTAGCATGGGTCGCTTATGTCGTGGCGACACCCTACATATGTTTTTAATGAATAATGAATAATTTTCGTGCAAAATATATTTTTATGTATTATTCATTATTCACTATTCATTCTTCATTATTCATTAAACATAAAAAGACTATCCATCTCGAGCATGATAATTACACTCGAAATGAATAGTTCCGATTTGTCTTCTTTTTTATTAAATTATATTGTGTGTGTGTGTGTGTGTGTGTGTGTGTTACTCTCCCAACGTTTTCCGCTTTTGTTCATTTTTATTATTTCTTCCTTTCATTCTTTTTTATAGGATAACTGATTTCTTCTTTTTTGTCAAGATTTTTTCTTCACTATGTCATCAAAATTAACGTTACCAATGTTAAAATTAAGAAATGTTGTCTTAATTTTGTTCTCTCTTCTTCTGTCATTTCTCTTGCTGGAATATCTTCTTCTGTTAGACTAATTTTACAACTATCTACTTTGTTAAATTTAAAATTTAATCTAAATTCCTTTGTTTCATTTTGCTTAAAATTTCCTACCGCTAAATACTCACTTCCTAAATACGTTCCAGTTTTTCCATAGAAATCTGCTTTTACTTTTAAATCAGAGACATAACCTAATGTATTATTATTTATGGTTCCGATTAAATATCCATTAATTGATGTTGCCTTTGCCTCTTGCAAAGTAATTTTAGGGTTTCCTTCTTCTATTTCACACTTTGCTATTGTCTTATAGGTATTTCTAACAGCAAAATAAGAAGCTATTGTTACAAATATAAACAATAACACAAAACAGATAAAATATTTAAAAAATTTATTCATGGTTCCCATAAAAGAATCCTCATTTCTTTTTATTCGTTAGTTTTTTAGCATATTGTTTTCCCTTCGTTTTCATTATACAATATTATGTAACCGTTTGTCAATATTTGTAATTTTCTTGTATTTAAATATTATCTTATGTTATAATGAATTATATTAAAATAAAGGAGGAAAAATTATGAACTATCAAATTATGGGTGAAACTGTTCCTGCTGTTGAATTTACTCTAAGTAGAGGAGAATCTTTGTATACACAAAGTGGTTCTATGAGTTGGAAAACGCCAAATATTAAAATGGAAACAAATACAAGAGGAGGAATTGCAAAAGGATTAGGTAGAATGCTTGCTGGTGAATCTCTTTTTATGAATACTTTTACAGCAGAAGCTGAAAATGAGCAAATAGCTTTTTCAGCAAGAGTGCCAGGTTGCGTATTGCCAGTAGATTTAACGGGTTCTCCTGGTGTTATTATTCAAAAAGGTGCATTTTTATGTGCTCAACCTTCTGTTGATTGTCAAATTACACTTACGAAAAGATTCTCTGCTGGTCTTTTTGGTGGTGAAGGATTTATTTTGGAAAAATTATCTGGAAATGGATTAGCTTTCTTGGAAGTTGATGGTGATAAAAAAGAATTAGAATTAGCTCCAGGTCAAGTAATTCAAGTAGATACTGGTAATGTAGTTGCATTTGAGTCTACAGTTGCCTATGAAATAGAAACAGTAAAAGGATTAGGAAATATTCTCTTTGGTGGTGAAGGATTGTTTTTAACAAGATTAACTGGTCCTGGAAAGGTTATTCTACAAACTCTCAACTTTAATGATTTTGCAGGCAGAATTGCAAGCTTAATTCCTGGTAGATAAAAATTATGGGGATGCTATAAAATCAGCATCTCCATAATTTCTTTTTTTATTCTATTTCTATTGCTCCTGTATATAGACCATAATACATACCTTTCTTTGCCATTAATTCATTATGATTTCCTCTTTCAATAATTCTACCTTGATCAAGAACCATAATTAAATCAGAATTTCTTATTGTAGACAGTCTATGTGCAATAACAAATACAGTTCTTCCTTTCATCAATTTATCCATACCATCTTGGACAATCTTTTCTGTACGTGTATCTATACTTGATGTAGCTTCATCTAGTATTAAAACAGGAGCATTGTCTAATGCTGCTCTTGCAATAGACAATAACTGTCTTTGCCCTTGTGATAATCCTTCTCCACTTCCATTAATAATGGTATCATATCCTTTTGGTAGATGTTTTATAAAATTATCTGCATTAGCAAGTTTTGCTGCTGCCACTACTTCTTCATCAGATGCTTCTGGTCTTGAATATCTAATATTATCTCTTATTGTACCCGTAAATAAACTAGTGTCTTGAAGTACCATTCCAAGTGATCTTCTCAAATCTGCTTTTTTGATTTTTTGAATATTAATTCCATCATATCTAATCTTTCCACTTTGTATATCATAGAAACGGTTAATAAGATTAGTAATGGTAGTCTTCCCTGCACCAGTTGCTCCTACAAAAGATATCTTTTGCCCTTCTTTGGCTTCTAGAGAAATATTATGTAATACAATCTTTTTAGGTGTATATCCAAATACAACATCTTCAAATGTGATTTTCCCTCTTAATCTCGCATAGGTTATTCTTCCATCATGATGTGGATGTTTCCAAGCCCATAAACCTGTTCTTTCTTCTGTTTCTACAATTTTTCCATCTTCCATTTTAGCATTTACAAGAGTAACATATCCCTCATCTTCTTCAGGTTTTTCGTCAATTAATCTAAAGATTCTTTCAGCTCCAGCTAGTGCCATAACAATAAAGTTCATTTGTTGTGAAACTTGACCTAGTGGGTTCGTAAATGCTTTTACATATTGTAAAAATGCTGCAATATTTCCAATTGTTAAGATTCCATTTATAGAAAGTATACCACCAATTACTGCGACCAACACATATCCAAGATTTCCTATGTTTAAAATACATGGCATTAAGATATTTGCATAAGTATTAGCACTTGTAGTACTATTGCAGAGGTTTTCATTTAATTCATCAAACCTCTTCTTAGATTCTTCTTCATAGCAGAAAACTTTTACAACTTTTTGTCCTCCCATCATTTCCTCTATATAACCATTTACTCTTCCTAAATCTTCTTGTTGTTTTACAAAATATCTTGAACTATTCCCTCCTAAATATCTAGACACAAACGTCATAACGATAACCATTGCAATAACAACTAGTGTTAAATAAATATTAGTAGTAAACATAGAAATTAATACTGTAATCATAGTTACTATAGCAGAAAATACTTGTGGTATACTCTGACTTAAACATTCTCTCAAAGCATCCACATCATTTGTATAGGTACTCATGACTTCTCCATGTGAATGACTATCAAAATATCCAATTGGTAGACCCTGCATATGTTCAAACATCTGTGTCCTAATTTTATTTAATATATCTTGTGAAATATTAATCATCAATCTATTATATACATATGTTGCTAATACTCCTATCAAGTAAATAACACCCATAGATAGAATCGCTTGAAGTAAAAAAGAAAAATCTGGATTTTGATTTCCTATTAATGGTACTATATATTCGTCTATCAATCTTTGAATAAACTGTATACCCATTACATTTGCGAAAGCACTAATTACAATTGCAACAAATACAATAAAAAACTGTATTTTATACGTTGTGAAAACGTATTTTAAAAGTCTAAATGCCACTTTCGATTTTTTCATTTTCTTTTCCATCTTCTTCCTCTCCTTTCATTTGGGATTCATATACTTCTTTATATATTTTGTTTGTTTTTAATAATTCTTCAGAAGTTCCAATTCCATCAATTTTTCCTTCATTTAGTACTACTATTTTATCAGCATCTTCTATTGAAGTAATTCTTTGAGCAATTATAATTTTAGTTGTATTAGGTATCTCTTCTCTAAATGCTTTTCTAATAAGAGCATCTGTTTTCGTATCAACAGCACTTGTTGAGTCATCTAGTATCAAGATTTTAGGTTTCTTAAGTAGTGCCCTTGCAATACAAATTCTCTGTTTTTGCCCCCCAGAGACATTAGTTCCTCCCTGATCTAATACCGTCTCATATTTTGCTGGAAATTGTTTAATAAAGTCATCTGCTTGTGCTAGTTTACATACTCTTTCTAGCTCTTCGTCATCAGCATCTTGATTTCCCCATCTTAAGTTTTCACTAATTGTTCCAGAAAATAATACATTCTTTTGCAATACCATAGAAACACTATCTCTTAGTACATTCAAGTCATAATCTTTTACGTCTATTCCTCCAACTTTTACTTTCCCTTTTGTTGCTTCATATAATCTTGGAATTAATTGTACCAGTGTAGATTTTGAGCTTCCTGTTCCACCAATAATTCCTACAGTTTCTCCTGCTTTTATTTCTAAATTAATATTCCTTAAAGCAAATTTATCTTTATCTTTTTCATCACTATAGCAGAAACTAACATTTTCAAAAGAAATAGAACCATCTTTTACCTCTTTAATAGGATTCTCTTTATTTTTTATGGCTGGTTCTTCTTCTAATACTTCCACAATTCTTTCTGCTGAGGATTGTGAAATAATTACCATAACAAAAACCATAGAAAGCATCATTAAACTCATAAGTATTTGGTAGGCATATGTAATTATACTAGATAATTGACCAGTCTGCATTTGTCCACCAACAATAGTTTGTGCTCCAAACCAAGATATTAGTAAGATACATGTATATATGGTAAGTTGCATAACCGGTGAATTAAAAGCTACTATTTTTTCAGCTCTTTTAAAGAAACTATAAACTTTATCATTTACTTCTTTAAACTTTTCCTTTTCTAAGTCTTCTTTTGCGTATGCCTTTACAACTCTTATTCCTGACAAATCTTCCTGTACAACACGATTTAGTTCGTCATATTTCTTAAACACTGCTTCGAAATGTGGATGTGCTTTTTTCGCTATAAATATTAAAAGGAATCCTAGAATTGGTATTGCCACCAAAAATATACATGCTAACTTTGCGCTAATTCCAAAACTCATAATGAGAGCAAAAACTAACATAATTGGTGCTCTTACTAGTATTCTAATAATCATTTGAAAAGCCATTTGAACATTGGTAACGTCTGTAGTTAATCTTGTTATTAAACTTGATGTAGAAAATTTATCTATATTTTCAAATGCATAAGTCTGAATTTTGTCAAACATAGCTTTTCTTAAATTTCTCGCATAACCTGCAGATGCTTTAGCTGCAAACCTTCCAGATAGCATACCAAATGAAAGCGAAAAGATAGCAGATAAAATTAAAAATGCACCTATTTCTATGATGTATTTCACATCACTATTTTGAATTCCTACATCAATAATTTTTGCCATTAAATATGGAATTACAACTTCCATAACAACTTCAAGGACAACAAATATAGGTGTTAAAATCGCATCTTTTTTACAATCTTTTATATATTGAGATAATTTCTTTATCATCTTGACCTATTCTCCTTTCTCTTTATTAATATGATTTTAAGAAGCCAACAACATATTATTGTATTCTGTTTATTTTTATTTGTCAAGCATAATCAAGCTAAAAAAACCAAATTTGCAAAAACAAATTTGGCCTTTTATCAATATTTTCTAATCAATTTTACCAAAAGAAATATCTAAATTTTTAAGTTCTCCTTTTGCATAATTTTTATTGAATTTTAATTCAATAAAATTAGTATCTCCTTCTTTTGTAATTTTAGCTCCTTCATCATAGTTCTCGCACCAGTTTTCTGGTTCGGTTGTTAAAGGATTTCTATTAAAATGAATGGCATAAAAATTGTAAGATATATCTTCTCCTGCATCAACTGCAATTATAATTTTATTGTTAGAAATTGTATAATATTTTATTTTATCACAATCTCCCATTCCTGGTTCTGCATAAAAACTATCGTCTTCTTCGGAATATGTTAATTGAAATTCAAATCCATAGATAGGTCTACTTAAATCTTTAGCCGAATCATCTGCCACTACTTCTCCTGTATATTCCCATGTCACCACATCAGTAGCTTCTTTCTCTGTCACATTAGGATTTATATTTTCTACTTTTTGTGAACTTGATTCGTTTATTAGTTGAAGTTTTGCTTCCATTTCTTCCGCTTCTACTTCTTCTAAATAGATTACATTTATAGCATTTACTTTGGCTGGGTAACTTTCCATAATTTCACCAGTATAAGTAACTTCTACTTTTCTTCCCACCTTTGCTTCATCAGAGCTTGTAATTCCTACTTCAATTTGATCAGAAGATTTAAGTTCTTCTTCTCCTTCATCAGGAGTTACAATAATATATTTTTCTCCTACTTCTATAATAGTACCAATGAATTGACTATCAATATATTCAATATCTGTTCTAAAAGGATTATTATATTTCATAAACCATGTCCCTATTTTAGCAATAGATACAAAAGGTGGACTTGTTGGCTTTACATAATTAATTATTTTATAGCCCAGCCCCATATAAATAGTACTTCCTCCATCATTTACTACATCTGTTTGTATGGCAAAAATTGGTTCTTCTTTTGCCTCCACTCTTTTCATATCTACAATACAAAATATACATGCTAATGCTATAATAGCACATACCATATAAAAAATAATAACCATTTTTTTCTTCATTTTCATTCTCAACTCCTTTTAATGGGATAATTAATTTTATAATATAACAAAACTTTTATTAATCAAATAATAACATATGCTATAAAAAAAAACTAGTGATTTTTTATATTTAAAAAAGTAAGAATAAAATATTTCTTACTTTTCTGGCGGAGTGAGTGGGATTCGAACCCACGTGCCCCTTACAGGACAACCACATTTCCAATGTGGCTCGTTACGACCACTTCGATACCACTCCTTATTTTTACCTTTTCTATTATACTCTTTTTTATCTCATTCGTCAAATATATTATGAGGAAAAGTAGATTATGTACATTGCAATATTAATTGCACGTTAATTTTAAAAATTTTATAAAATGTTATGCTGCCTTTAATTCTTCTTTATA
>CALXQB010000013.1 GCA_944390445.1 uncultured Clostridia bacterium
GTAGTGCTGATAGATGCCGAAATCCCGAATGTCAGCTACTGTATAGGTGTGTCCAACAACAAGTCGATTTGGTGAGCTAGTGCGATATCCAATGTCATTGCTTCCGTTGTAAACAACTTTCATTCTGCTTTCCTCCCTTAAATTATTAGTCGAGGTTGATACTTGGATTGCTAAATTATTATATCACAAATTTCACCAAAAAGCTACCCTAAAAGACTATTCTTGTTCATTATCATCTTTATTTACACTTTTAGATTTTTTACTTTTTTTCATATAGAAAATCGTACAACCAATAATAAAAATTAAAATTAATACTATAAGAGTAATATGAGAATATTGTTCAAATATATTCAAAATATTAACCCAATTTTCTCCTACTTTATTGCCAATAACAATTAAAACTGTATTCCATATTGTTGAACCTGCTATAGTATAAATTAAAAACTTTAGCATAGGCATTTCACTCATACCAGCTGGAATAGATATTAAACTTCTAACAATGGGAATAAATCTACAAAAGAAAACCGTCTTATTTCCCTTAGTATCAAACCATTTATCAGCTTTCTCAATATCTTCATTTTTTAATCTTAAAATTTTTCCTACTTTACCAGATACAATCTTCTTTAGTCTTTCCTTATTTAATATTTTTCCAACATAGTATAAAACAATTGCTCCTATTAGTGAACCAAGTGTTGCTGCTATAATCATAAATACGATATTAAGTTCTGTATAAGTTGTCATAAATCCACTAAATAAAAGTACAACCTCGGATGGAATTGGTGGGAAAATGTTTTCAATAGCAATTAAAAGAAATACCCCCAAATATCCAAATTGATTTATGATACTTAACATGAATTCTTGCATTTTTATTTCTCCTTTTCATTTTTTTAACTAGTTGCAGTATAACATGAAATAAGATATTAAGCAATAAAATATATTTAAAAAATTAGACAAATTTCTCAAACACTAAATTAGCTAAGTCAATACCTTTATCGCTTAGATAATAAAAATCTTCATTTTCTAAAATAAGGTCTTTTCTCTTTAATTCTTCCAATTCTAATTTAAATATGCTCTCAATTGGTAATTGAAATTTATTTTCAAAATCTCTTTTAGAAACTCCTTTTATTTTTCGGAAACCTAATAAAAGATATTCCTTCATCATATCTAAATAATTTTCTTTTTCATGAAATACGAAATTCTTTTCTGGCTCATTATTTTTATAATTTTCAATATAAGAATTTAAATCTGTTATATTTGAAAATCTAACATTATCTACATAAGAGTGTGCTGCAACACCAAAGCCAAAATATTCTTTTTGATTCCAACAATCTAAGTTATGTCTTGACTCTTTATTTGGCATTGCAAAATTGGAAATTTCGTAATGCTTGTACCCATTCTCTTCTAAGAAATTCTTAATCGTCCAATACATTGTTCTTTCTAATCTCTCATTTGGTAATTTCATGATTCCCTCTTCAATTTGTTTTGACAAGGTAGTACCATCCTCCACAATTAAGGAATAAACGGAAACATGTTCGGGATTTAATATCTTTATTTTCTGTAAGCTTTCCTTTACATCATCTAATGTCTGGTTTGGTAATCCGAACATGAAATCAATATTTATATTTTCAAATCCTACTTTTCTAGTCAAATGGTAAGTCATTTCAAACTCTTGATAAGAATGTATCCTGTCTAATTGCGTTAAAAGTCTATCCTGTGTTGCCTGCATTCCTATACTGATACGATTAACTCCACTATTTTTATAATCTAGTAATTTTTCTTCTGTTACTGTTCCTGGATTTATTTCAATTGTAATTTCAGGAAACTGTTCTTGTTTATCAGTTAATCCAGCCATTACAAAATCGTAAGAATTACGAATAGTATTTAATATTTGCTTTATATATTTACTATCTATATAGGACGGTGTTCCTCCTCCTATATAAATGCTCCTAACATTTACTAAATCTCCTTTTTTTTGTTGAAACTGAAATTTTACATTTTCTGCTACCTCTTTTATTTCACATATTAGGCAATCAATATATTCCTCTATCTTTTCCTCTGAATTGGAAAATGAAACAAAATCACAATAGTAGCATTTTCTTTTGCAAAAAGGTATGTGTATGTAAAGTCCTATATCTTTCATTTTATTTTTTTAGCTCCTTTGCTAATTCTTCTATTTTTTTCATTCTATGATTTACTCCAGACTTGCTAATAGGAGGTTCCAGCATTTTTCCTAATTCTTCTAAACTACTATCTGGATTTTCTAATCTTAATTGTGCTATTTCTTTTAATTGCTCTGGTAGTTGGCTAAATTTGTGCTTTTTTTGCAATTTTTTTATATTTTCAATTTGCTCTACAGCAGCATTTACAACTTTATTAATATTAGCTGTTTCACAATTTACTTTTCGATTAATACTATTTCGTGTTTCCTTTACTACTCTTATTTCTTCAAATTTAATTACTGCCTGGTTTGCACCTATAAAAGCAAGAAATTTAGAAATTGCTTCTCCATCTTTTAGATATAAAATAAACTTTTTTTCTCTCTTAATGATTTTAGATTTAATGGAAAAACCATTTAAAATTTCAATCAATTCTAGTGCTTTTTTTCTTGTATCACAAGATATTTCCAAATGATAATCTTTATTAGGATCATTCACAGACCCTCTTTTTAAAAAAGCTTCACGTACATATACTCTTTTTAATTGTTCTTCTTCAGGAAGATTACTATTTATTTTCCATACACTTTGCTTCAAAATCTCTTCTTTTACTTCTGATGAAAATGACAATTATTTCACCTCACTTATTATTACTCGGGCTCTTCCACCATAATCTTGAAAAATTTTAATATTTTTAAAATTATTTTTCAAAAGTTTACAAACTTCTTCTTTTTGTTGATATCCAATTTCTAAACATAAATATCCAGATGGTTTTAAAAATAAAGGAGATTGCACTGAAAAAATTCTATAAAAATCCAATCCATCCTTTCCACCATCTAATGCCAAATGGGGTTCATGTTTTACCTCTTCTGGCAAACCATTTATGATATCTGTTTCAATATAAGGAGGATTGGAAACAATCATATCAAATTTCTTTTCATTAATACACTTAAACATATCAGATAAAATGAAATGAATATTCTTTACTTCGTTTTTAAGAGCATTTTTCTTTGCTATTTGTAAAGCTGATTTACTAATATCAGATACATATACATCTGCTTTTGGAATATATTTAGCTATAGAAATTCCAATTGCACCGCAGCCTGTACACATATCTAATACACTACAGGTATTTTTCTTATTTTTTAATATTTCAATAACTTTTTCAACTAATATTTCTGTATCTGGTTGTGGAATCAATACATTTTCATCTACATAAAAATCTAATTTCATAAATTCTTGGTAATGTGTAATATATTGAATTGGTTTTCCCTTTTTTATTTCCTCAAGTTTGGCTTGATATAAAGTAACTTGTTCATTAGAGACAATGTCTTCACAATGTGCAATAATATATTCTCTCTTTACCTTTAAAATATGTTCTAATAATATTTTAGCTTTAAAACTCCCTTCATCAACATCTTTTAAAAATATTTTACCATGATTTAACAATTCTATTATCTTCAAAAACTTTTCCTTTCTAATTTATTTTTTAATATTTTATCATATTTCTTTTGTCTTATAAAGTATTTTTATGTTTTTATCTATTTTAAAATAACAAAAAATATCTCTTTATAATAAAAATACTATAAAGAGATATTTTCTTGGTTCGCTTAAATAAGGGAGCTGTCGTGTTCTTTTATTTAATTATATCCACTTTTTAAATAGTGGGTGTAATTTTTAAGTAATTTCTTTGAAGAACGGGTCGCCGAAGGCGGCGACACCCTACACTCATGTACATTTAGTGAATAGTGAATAATTAATAATTTTCATGTGCATTATATTTTTGTGTATTATTTATTATTCACTATTCATTCTTCATTATTCATTAAATAATAAAAGCCCCGCCTTAGCCGTAAGATGAATGAAATTTTAAGGACCTGCTCTCACAGGTGGGTGCCGTCCAGAATACTCCTGGGTTTCTTACTCTATGGTAAGCATACACGCCATATTCCGAGATTAGGCTCCCTTTTAAAATTTGTTGGTTCTAAAATTCCAGTCTAAACGCACTACGCAGGGAAATTATATACAATTTATTTATTTGTTGTATTAATAGTACCATAGGTATGCTATGAATACAATCAGAATAAAAATTCAAAACTTGTTATTACATTCATTTATCTTTCTTTTTCTCATGTTTTTATATCAAAATCTCATTTTAATATAATTTGCTCTTTTTAGAAATCTATGCTATAATAAATATATATTTTGTAGGAAAATACTTATCTCAGGATAAGTATTTTTTTATTATATTAAAATTCTTAATTATTCCTTCATTTCTTTTGCTAATTTTCCAATGGCTTTTGTTTCAATTCTAGAAACATAACTCCTACTAATTCCCATCATCTCTGCTATTTGATTTTGTGTTTTGGGTTTATTACCATCTAATCCAAATCTTAATTCAATAATTGTTTTTTCTCTTAATTTCAGTACTTTTTTCATTTTTCCATATAAATTTTTAATTTTCATTTTTAAATCAATTTCATCTTCCACATTTCTTTCATTGTTTTCTAAGACATCCATTAATGTAATTTCATTATCATCTTTATCTTTCCCTATTGGCTCATTTAAATACACTTCATTGTTTATTTTCTTAGAACTCCTTAAATACATTAATATTTCATTATCAATACATCTAGATACATAAGTAGCAAGACGTACTCCCTTTTCTTGAGAAAAACTGTTAATTCCTTTGATTAAACCTATTGTCCCAATAGAAATCAAATCATCATTAGCAACATTAGAATTGCTGTATTTTTTTGCAATATGAGCTACTAATCTTAAATTTCTTTCTATTAGTATATTTCTAGCTTCTTCATCCCCTGCCTGATATTTTTTCAAGCATTCTGCTTCTTCATCTACACTTAGCGGTTCTGGAAACAAATTATTATTAGAAATATATCCAACAACAAAAATTGCTGACTTTAAAAAAGCTAAAAATCCTGTGAGAGAAAGGGCTAACATAAATGCACCTCCGATTAAAAACCTATACCAAAGTATATGAATTTTTTAATCAGAAAGTGCATGGCTTCTAAATTTTAATATGTAATTTTTCCTTCTAATAAATCATCTTGTCCAATCCATTCTGACACATGAATTAGTTGATATTCCTTTTTACTTTGCTTGCGAATAATCACCTTATCAATCCCGGAATTAATAATGAGCTTTCTACACATTTGGCAACAATTAGCATCTTCTTCATATTCTTCTGTGTCTTTTCTTTTTCCCACCAAATACATAGTTGCCCCAATCATATCTCTTCTACTGGCACTTAGCATTGCATTTTGCTCCGCATGAACAGAACGGCAAGCATCATAGCCAGCATGTCTTACATCTGGAAAAAATTTCTTTTTCGTACAGTATCCCAAATCATTACAATTTTTTCTTCCCCTTGGTGCTCCACTATAACCAGTTGCAATAATTTCATCATTCTTTACGATAATACAACCATAATTTTTTCTTAAACATGTACCTCTTTCTGCTACAGTTTCTGCAATATCTAAATAATAGTTTATCTTATCAATTCTATTATCTTCCATATAAATTCCCCACATAATATCTTTGTTTTAAGTAATTTCTTCGAAGAACGGGCGATTAAAATCGCCCCTACATATTTTTTCATAAGTTACTTTACACTATCTTATTTTACAAAATTTTCAATTTCTGTTTTAATCTTATTGATAAAATCTGTTATTGAAACAGCTCCCTGGTCCCCATCTTTTCTTGAACGTACTCCAACTTTATTGGCTTCCACTTCTTTATCTCCTATTACTAACATGTATGGAATTTTTTGCAATTGTGCTTCACGAATTTTATATCCAATTTTTTCATTTCTTTCATCTATTTCTACTCTAATGCCTTCTTCTAATAATTGTTCTTTTACTCGATTAGCATATTCTAAATGTGAATCTGCAATTGGTAGAATTTTTACTTGTACAGGAGATAACCATGTTGGAAAAGCACCAGCAAAATGTTCAATTAAAATACCAATAAATCTTTCTATACTACCGAAAATAACTCTATGTAGCATAACTGGTCTATGTTTTTCTCCATCTTCGCCAATATAATGCAAATCAAATCTTTCTGGCATTTGGAAATCTAACTGAATCGTTCCACATTGCCATTCACGTCCCAAGCAATCTTTAATATGAAAATCTATTTTAGGTCCATAAAAAGCTCCATCTCCTTCATTTATTTTATATGCCATGTTTTCTTTTTCAAGAGCTTTTTTCAATGCACCTTCTGCCAAATTCCAATCTTCATCTGAACCCATAGAATCTTCTGGTCTAGTAGATAATTCTACTGTATAAGTAAAGCCAAATAAACTATATACTTCATTTATTAAATGCATCAAATTAATAATTTCTGACTCAATTTGCTCTGGTAAACAGAATATGTGAGCATCATCTTGTGTAAAGCATCTTACTCTAAATAATCCGTTTAATTCTCCAGATTTTTCATGTCTATGCACTAATCCTAATTCTCCCATTCTAATAGGAAGTTCTTTATAAGAATGCATTTTATTTTTATATACTAGCATTCCTCCTGGACAGTTCATTGGTTTTAAAGCAAAATCCACTTCATCAATTTGTGTAGTATACATATTTTCTTTATAATGATCCCAATGTCCTGATCTATGCCATAATTCTTCATTTAACATCATTGGTGTTTTAATTTCTTGATAACCATTTTTTACATGTATTTTTCTCCAAAAATCTTCTAATACATTTCTTAGTGCCATTCCTTTTGGTAAGAAAAATGGAAATCCAGGCCCTTCTGGTGCTATCATAAATAACTCTAGTTCCTTGCCAAGCTTTTTATGATCTCTCTTTTTAGCTTCTTCTAACATATTTAGATATTCTTCTAATTCACTAGCTTTTGGAAAAGATATTCCATAAATTCTTTGAAGCATTTTGTTTTTTTCATTTCCTCTCCAATAAGCTCCAGATGATGATAATAATTTAAATGCTTTTACTGGACCTGTACTTGGTATATGAGGGCCTGCACACAAATCTGTAAATTCTCCTTGACGATAAAAAGAAATTTCTTCTCCTTCTGGTAATTCTTCTATTAGTTCTACTTTATATGGCTCATTTTTTTCTTCCATGAAAGCAATTGCTTCTTTTCTTGGCAATGTAAACCTTTCTATTTTGTAATCTTCTTTTACAATTTTTTTCATTTCGTTTTCTAAGTTTTCAAGCATTTGAGGTGTAAAAGGCTCTTCTGTGTCAAAATCATAATAAAACCCGTTTTCAATGGCTGGACCAATTGTTAATTTTATATCTGGATACAATCTTTTTACTGCTTGGGCTAAAATATGAGAAGATGTGTGCCAAAATGTTTTTTCATCTACTTCCATCGTTTTTCCACCATCTAATTTTATTTTAAACATATTTATCATCCTTCCTTTTTTATTCATATATATTTTTAGAAACTATTTTAGTAAGTGCCATCATTACAGCATATTCTTCTAATTCGTCTCTATAAACTCTCCCATTAGTCAGAACTCCTATTGCTCCTTTTCTTCCTTTAGCAGTATTACCAAAAACATCTGTCATAAAACCAATTTCTTCTCCTGCTAAAGTTCTATCTACCACAATTTGTGGATACTCGAATGAAGGGCTAAATCCTATATAAAATTCTTTTCCATCATAGATTGAGCAAATACTGCAATCCATATATTTGGTGCTTACTTCTTCCACTGGATACATGCCAGCTTCTATTCCAACACCAAATTTTAAGGAATCATCTTCTTTTTCAATTTGTTCATAAGCTTTTTTCGCTCTATTTTTTGCTCCTATTATGGTTTCATTTAATGTTAAAGGATTACAACTGACACCTGATAACTCATCTTTTTCTTTTCCTTTTTTATTGTCATTTCGAATTTCTTTTGGCATAACTCTATATTCTATACTATCTCCATTTTCAATCCATAATTCTGGGTATTTAGAAAAAGCTCTCATAATAGCAATTGTTTTAGGTATACTTCTACTTCCTATTGATATTATCATACTTTTTTTCTTCCTTTCATCAAAAGTACATTTATTAAAATTCATTTGCAAACCTATAAACTTTATCTTTATATAACGTTTTATCTAAGGATAGAGCAAATCCAATATTATCTTTTAAAGTATTTTCATTTACTATTTCAAATTCGAGTGTATCATTAATACTTTTGGTTGTCATCTCAGCTGTACTTTGGTCAAAATATTCAATTGTATGATATGTACCAACTAATTTGTTATCTTTTATTTCGAAGGTTCCGATTTGTGTCATTGCTGCAAATCCATCTACTAATGTTAATTGATTATCTCTAATTTCAATATAAATATCTTCGTCTACCAAGGAAATATCCTCTTCTGTAACTTCCATGTTATATTGCCCATTTTTAATAGTAATCTCTTCCTCTTCTATTACTGGTTCTGTTACATTATTGATTTCTGGCTCTTCTGTAGCATTTTTAGGTTCAGCAGTTTCTTGGTTACAAGCTGTAAGACTTAATAGTATTGTTACAAATAAAATAATTACTCCTAAAGTTTTCATGCCTTTTTTCATTTTACATCATCCCTTCTCTTATTTAAAATTTGGTTGAATGTGGCCAAATCTAGCTTTGCTAGACCTTATAGGAAATGCAATTTCCTATAAATTAAAAAAGCACTCCCAATAAGCTTATCACTTACTAGGGGTGCTTTATATACACGGTTCCACCCTAATTTTTCACTTCATTTTAGAATATAACGTATTCCACCCGTCTAGCTTTGCACTAGATGACTCCAAGGTAGTATTTTCAAATATGTTTGCCAAGATTAGCTTTCAGCGTATCACTAATCCTCTCTTTTGGTAACCTTTATTTTACTTGTCCTTATCAACATCTTTTATATCATACTATAGAAACAAAAATTTGTCAATTCTATTTAAATAAATTTCTTTGATATCTGGCTACAAAAATTTATAAAAATTATAGTTTTTTATTTTTATATATGCTATACTAATTTAGGTTTTTAATATATAAAAATAGGAGGAAAAATGCCTGTGTCTATGGCATAAATGTAGTAAAATGGGTAATATAAATGTATTTTCTGGTCCAATGAGATGTGGTAAAACACAAAAAATAATTGATGAAGCCAATAGGCAAAAAATTGCTGGTAAAAAAGTTTTGGTTTTTAAGCCTTTAATGGATAATCGTTTTTCAGATAATCATTTGATAGATAGAAATGGTAACGAAATTTCTGCTGTAAATATAGAGAATATAGATGAAATAAAAAAATTTGATGCTGATGTATATTTAATTGATGAATTTCAATTTTTACAAGGAGATATAAAAGCTATTCAGGAATTAGAAAGTAAAGGGAAAAAATTTTTTATTGCTGGATTGAACCTTACAACAGAAAAGAAACCTTTTGGTAAAATGGGCGATATTTTATGCTGTGCAGATAATATCCAAATGATGACATCTATTTGTGAAGTTTGTAAAAGTGAAAATGCTACTTATAGTTATTGTAAAATAGAAAAAACAGGAGATATTCTTGTAGGTGGAGATGATATCTATATTCCTGTTTGTAATCAATGTTATAATAAATTAGTAAGTGGAGAAATAAAATTATAAATATTAGAGTATAGTTCATTGTTTTGGGCTGGTCAAGCCAGCTCCTACATTTTTAGCAATTTCTTCGAAGTGCGGGTCGCCGAAGTCGGCGACCCCTACACATATACATTTAATGAATAGTGAATAATTAATAATGAATGATAAATAATTTTTTGTAGGGGTCGGTCTTGACCCCAAAATGTAAAGATTATTTATTCATTATTCACTATTCATTTTTCATTATTCATTATTTTTTTTAGTAATTTCTTCGTAGTGGTCGGTCTTGACCGGCCAAAATTTAGAATTTCTTTTGGTCGCCGAAGACGGTAACTTATTAATATCCAGGTTTTCCTAAAAGTCTAAACATATTTTTCTTATATTCTTCTACCCCTGGTTGATTGAATGGATTAATTTCTAAGATAAATCCTGACATTGCACATGCTTTTTCAAAGAAATATATTAAATGACCTAATGTTGCTTCATCCAATTTTTCCATATTAATAACAATGTTTGGAACATCTCCTGTTACATGTGCCTCAATTGTTCCTTGCATTGCTTTTTTATTAACATAATCTAATGTTCTTCCTTCTAAGAAATTTAATCCATCAATTTTGTCTTAATCAAATTTAATTTTAATTTCGGTATCTACTTTTTCTACGTTTAACACTGTTTCAAATAAATTTCTTCTGCCTTGTTGGATATATTGTCCCATAGAGTGTAAATCTGTTGTAAAATCAACACTCGCTGGGAATATACCTTTTTGATCTTTTCCTTCACTTTCTCCAAATAACTGTTTCCACCATTCAGAAAAATAGTGTAGTTTAGGTTCATAGTTTACTAATATTTCTATATTCTTATATAATTTATATAAAATATTTCTGGTAACCGCAAATTTATAACAATCATTATATTTTAAATTATTATCTGCATATTTTTCTTGTGCAATTCTTGCGCCTTCCATTAATTTATCAATATTAAATCCTGCAACAGCAATTGGTAATAATCCTACTGGTGTTAATACAGAATACCTACCTCCAATATTATCTGGAATAATAAAGGTTTCATATCCTTCTTCATCAGCTAAGTTCTTTAATGCTCCTTTTGAGCTATCTGTTGTTACATAAATTCTATTTCGCGCTTCTTCTATTCCATATTTTGTTTCTAAAATTTCTCTAAAAATACGAAAAGCAATGGCTGGCTCTGTTGTAGTTCCAGATTTTGAAATCACATTAATTGAAAAATCTTTTCCATCTATCATTTCCAACAAGTCATTTAAATAATTTGAACTGATATTATTTCCCGCAAAAAGAACTAATGGGCTTTTTCTTTTTTCTTTTGTTAACATTAGATTAAAGCTGTGGCTTAACGCTTCTATTACTGCTTTTGCCCCCAAATATGATCCGCCAATTCCAATAACAACTAAAATATCACTATTACTTTTTATTTTTTTTGCACATCTTTTTATTTTAGCAAATTCCACTTTGTTAAAATTAGTTGGTAGTTCTAGCCAACCTAAAAATTCATCTTCTTTATTTGCTAGTTCATTCATTTTATTATGTATTTCTAGTACTTTATCTTTGTATTTCATTACTTCTTTTTCTGAAATTCCACTATATTGAAAATCCACTTTAATATTTGACATTTTTTATCACATTCCTTTCCTAAGGTCAAACCAGGTTATAAATATATTAACCTCTTTTCCCTAATTGCATTTTATTTTATATGATATCTTATTAAAATTCAAGAATAATGTGAAAAAAATGTCTAATTTTCTATTTATATCTTGCTCATTACTTTCGCCAAATATTTCATGCTATTTAAGCATTCTTCTAGTGTATTGCCTGTTGCCCCCACCTCAATAATGTTCGCTGCTTTTGCAACATGTTGATTGTATCTTGACTCTGTTAATAAAATGGGGCGAAATAATCCAGGATACAATTCATTTGCCTTTTCTTGTACTTTAACTGCAAATTTTAAATTTTGTTGCCAGTTAGGATGTTCTAATCCTCCAGCATTTGTACCAATTACAAACATGATTTGTGCAGCATATTCTTCTCCTATTTTTACTTTTGGTGCATATTCACTTCCGCTTCCTACTGCATCTCTATGTAAGTCAAATACAATATCATATCCTTGATTTTGGCTTAGAATATTTTGTACTGTTTCTAAAGAACGATTATAAGAGCCAGAATATGCTGGGTGATCATGATAAGTCATGTCATGAATTACTTGAAATCCATAACTTTTTAAATTGTTTTCTAATTCTGTTCCTACTCTTGCTACTGTAAAATTCAAATCTGTTGTGCGGTAATTTCCTGTTGGTTCATAAGGATATGCCTCACTACTTGTATAACTTTCACATGTATGAGTATGAAAAATCAATACATTCTTCTTATTGATATCAATATTGGGTGTTAAAATCTCTTCTGTTAGTCCATAATCTGTTTGATTTTTAATTTCCACTGAACCATAAGAATCCGTGTAACTAGTAGCAATATTATTTTCTGTTACTATTTCTGTTGTTACATCTGTTGCTACTTCTGCTCTTACTAATTCTTCCGTATCATCTGGTGTTAATTCTTCTACATTAATTTCTAAATCTGTTGTTTGAATAATATGATCCAACACTTTAAATTCCACTCCTAACAGTGTTTTGCTTAAGTTCAACTTTTCTTTTTCTGTATTTTCTTCAATATGGTTTGCTATACTTGGTAAGGTAGAATCTAAACAATAACTATATGAATGATTTGAAAAAAAACTTTTGACCTCCGCACCTTTTTCTTTCATTTTTTCGACATTTAAAAATCTAGTAAGTAAGAATAATATTAGAAATATTATTCCTATCTTTACTAGATATTTAGATAAATCTTTTACATGAATTACTGCCACATTTATCATAATTTATACTCCTCTTTTAATATTTATTCATAAGGAATATAAAATATAACATTAAAATTTATTCTCTTGCTTTTAAATCTAAATAAATTCTTTCTTCCTCTCTTACAATAGAAGATTTTCCATGTCCTGGATAGATAATAGTATCTTCTGGTAAAATCATAATTTTATCTGTAATGGAATGAATAATATCTTCAAAACTTCCTGTTGGTAAATCTGTTCTTCCCCAAGTTCCTCTAAATAAAGTATCTCCTGTAAAAATCATTTTATGTTCTGGGCAATAAATGCAAATTCCGCCTTTGGTATGCCCAGGTGTATGTAGGATATCAAATTCAATGTCTCCTAAATGAATTTTATCCTCATCATCTAAAATGCTATCCGCTTCCATATCAGGATTTTGTAAACCTATATAATAAGTTAGACTAAGGTTTTCATTACATAGGCCTTCTGCATCCATCCTATGAATTAATATCTTTCCTCCTACTTTTTCTTTTACTTCTTTTACACCAGAAATATGGTCCCCATGGCAATGTGTTAATATAATATATTTTACATTTACTTTTAAAATAGAAATCATTTCTATTACTTTTTCAGATTCTCCTCCTGGGTCTATAATAAAAGCTTCCTTACTTTTTTCATCGGCCACAATGTAACAGTTGGTTGGATCTCCATCTCCACAATTTAATATTAATCTTTTTAATATCATTTGTTTTCCTTCTTCCTTTATTTTCTTCTTTTTACCTCATAAACACTATCAACTTTTCTTAGTGCCTTTAACACTTGATTTAATTCTTCTACATTTTCCACTTCTACACTAACTTCAGTAATTGCTATTCTTTCCCTGTTAGCTTTGGCATTTACTGCCATCAATTTTGCTTTTGTTTGACCAATTGCCTGAATAATATCCATTAGCAATCCTGTTCTATCATTTGCATATACTTCTATATCTACATTATAAGATGCTTTTGGATCATTATACCAATAAACATCAATAATTCTATTTTCATCTGAAAGTAAATCATTGATATTAGAGCAATCGGTTCTATGAATGGTTACTCCCCTGCCTTTTGTAATATATCCAATAATATTATCTCCTGGCACAGGATTACAACATTTAGAAAGTTTGACTAAACAATTATCGATTCCTTTCACTACTACTCCCGCTTTAGAAGGTTTTGTTTCTGTTTTTACTTTCTTTAATTCCTCAATTTTTCTTTCTATATCTTCTTCTTTATGTTCTTTTTTGTATTCTTCTAGTAGTCGAGAAATAATTTTTACTGGGGAAATTGCTCCAAACCCAACGCTAGCATACATATCTTCTAGTGAATTAAATTTATATCTATCTAACGCAATTTGTATCCAATCTGGTTTAAATAAATCACTATGAGACATTCCAATTTTTTTGATTTCTTTCTCAATAATGTCTTTTCCTTTTTCAATGTTTTCAGCTCTTTGTGCTTTTTTAAACCATTGTTGAATTTTGGTTTTAGCCGAAGAACTTTTTACAAATTTCAACCAATCCCTACTTGGTCCTTTAGATGTATCTGATGTAATAACTTCAACAATATCTCCGTTATTTAATTTTGTCACAATAGGCATCATCTTGTTATTAATTTTACATCCCGTCATTCGGTGTCCAATTTCAGCATGAATATTATAGGCAAAATCAATTGGTGTACTTCCAGCTGGTAATACTTTTATATCTCCTTTTGGTGTAAAAACATATACCTCATCTTCAAATAATTCTGTTTTTAATGTCTTCATAAACTCTTCTGGGTCTTGCATATCTTTTTGCCATTCTAAGCTTTCTCTAATCCATGCTAATTTATCTTCTGTTACTGTTACATTTGATTTCGTATTTTTATTAGCTTCTTTGTATGCCCAATGTGCTGCGATACCAAATTCCGCCACTCTATGCATATCCCATGTACGAATTTGTACTTCAAAAGGAGTACCTTTAGGTCCTAGCAGCGTTGTATGGATAGATTGATACATATTTGGTTTTGGTACTGCAATATAATCTTTAAATCTTCCTGGCATAGGGTTATACAAATCATGTACTACCCCTAATGCAGCATAACAGTCTTTTACGGAATTTACCAAAATTCGAAGAGCAAATAAATCATAAATTTGATCTAATGTTTTATTATCTCTTTGCATTTTTCGATAAATACTATATAGGTGTTTTGCACGTCCTGTTATCTCTGCTTCTATATTTTCCTTTTTTAAAGCCACATTAATTTCTTCCATGATTTTGTCAATAAATTTTAGTCTTTCTTCTCTTTTAATATCAATACCATGTACTAGTTCAAAATATTCTTGTGGATACAAATAACGAAAAGCCAAATCTTCTAATTCCCATTTAATAGAATAAATACCTAATCGGTTTGCCAAAGGAGCATATAAATCTAATGTTTCCTGACTAATAAATAATTGTCTATCTCTTTTCAAGTATTTTAGTGTTCTCATGTTATGTAATCTATCTGCAAGTTTAATCAATACCACTCTAATATCTTTTGCCATTGCCAAAAACATTTTTCTGTAATTTTCAATTTGTTCTTCTTCTACAGAAGTATATTGAATTTTTCCGTAATTTTGTTACTCCATCTACCATCATAGCAACAGATTCTCCAAATTCCGTTTTTAATTCATCAAGAGTTGCTGGAGTATCTTCTACAACATCATGTAATAAAGCTGCACAAATAGTTTCATCATCTAACTCTAAGTTTGCTAAAATATATGCTACATTTAAAGGATGAATAATATAAGGTTCTCCAGATTTCCTACATTGGTTTTTATGATAATCATTTGCATAATTATAGGCTTTTAAAATCAAGTTGGAATCTGATTTTTTATTATTTTCTTTCATACGTTTAATAATTTTTTCAATAGTAACTTCATTTTTTTCTTCCATGTTCTCACCCTCTTTTTAATAACTAACCATTCTTATATGACTTCCTAATATCTTGCAAAACAATTTGTACTTTTGTTTGATTTTGATAATGATTTTCTGCTAAGTTTCCTACTACATCAACTTTATCTCCAATACGATAATCTTCCGCTAGGAAACCTAAATTAAATCCAATGCATTCGATCAAAGAAATTCCCTCTTTTAGTGTTAATTTTATATGTTTTCCTTCTGATAAGCTTCTGATAGAATCTATTTTTACGTTTCTTAGCATAAATAGTGGTTCTTTGTTTTTTTCTCCAAATGGCTCCAATTGTTTTAATTCCTGCATTAGTTCCAAAGTCATTTCTTTCATCGTAATTTCTTCGTCTATATATATAACAGGAATTATTTCCTGAATATTGCTTTCTTTTGCCAATTCCTCAAATTTCTTTTTAAATTCCTCAAATTTTTCTTTTTTGACACTTAAGCCAACAGCCATGGAATGTCCACCAAATTTTTCTAAATAGTCTCCCGTTTCCATTAAAGCATGGTGTAAATCAAAACCAGGTATACTTCTTCCAGAACCTTTTCCCATATCTCCTTCAAAACAAATTAATATACTTGGTTTAAAATACATGTCTGTAATTTTAGATGATACAATTCCAATCACACCATGATGCCAATTTTCTCCTCCCAAAATAATACAATTATTTTCTTGCATTTTTTCTTTTTGTATTTTAGAAATAGCTTCTTCAAATATCTTTTTTTCCGTATCCTGTCTTTCTTTATTATACTCATTTAATTTTTGTGTAATTGTTGCCACCTCAGCTTCATCATCACTTAAGAAAAGTCTAATGGCCTCTTCCTGAAATCCCATTCTACCGCAAGCATTAATTCTAGGTGCAACACCAAATGAAATCATGTTCGCATCTATAGAAGAATAATTGCAAGCTTCAATTAGTCTTTTTAATCCTTTATTTTTTGTTCTTTCAATTAACTTTAATCCTAATTTCGCAATGACTCTATTTTCATCTACTAGGGGAACTATATCCGAAATGGTTCCAATACATACAATATCTAAATATTTTAAAAATTCCTTTTCTTCTAAACCTAAACGAATAGATAATGCCTGAATAAGTTTATATACCACTCCTACACCTGCTAAGTCTCGAAATGGATAAGTATTATCTTTTCTTTTAGGATCAACAACCGCCATTGCTTCTGGTAAAATTTCTACCGTTTCATGATGATCTGTAATAATGGTTTCTATTCCTAAGTTATTTGCTAACTTTATTTCCTCAATAGCAGAAATACCACAGTCTACTGTTATCATTAAAGAATACTTTTGTTTTGCAATTTTTTCAATTGCATTTTTATTTAACCCATATCCCTCCTCTAAGCGATTAGGAATATAATAATCTACAATTAATCCTCTTTCTTCTAAAAATTTTTTTAAAACCGTTATACTTGTAATGCCATCAGCATCATAGTCTCCATAAATCATTACCTTTTCTTTTTGCTCAATCGCTTTTAGAATTCTTTCTACCGCAATTTCCATATCATTTAATAAAAAAGGATCATAAAAATCATTGCGTGTTGGATTTAAAAAAATACGAATTTTTTCAGGACTTGTTATATTTCTATTTACTAATATGCTCGTTAATATATTCGACATTTTTAATTGTTGAGAAAGTTTTTGCACCAATTCTTCATCTGTATCATAAAATTCCCATTTTTTCTTCATAAAATCTCCTAATCTTCTTTTTCCTTTATTATAATGTATTTTGTGCAATTTTTAAAGAGTTTTCAGAAAATTTCTATTTTTTCAAATATTGCTTTTTGAAATAGAGAAAAGCAATATTTCTTTTGAAAATAAAAAGTGGATAAAAAGTAGGGGTCGGCGCCCTAGCCGACCCAAAATAGTCATCACATGATTTTTATAATACAAATATCATTGCAATGATACAATATAATATTATTTTTATAAAAAGTTTTAATAAGTATGTATAATGTGTATAGGGAATTCCTATCTTATTGATTTTTTGATAGGATTCTATTAATTTTGTTTTTTCTTCTTCTTTTAAATTTTTGTCTTCTGCTAAATATTCTTTCGCTAAGTATTCTGCTCTTATCATGGCATCCATTTCTAAGAAAAATCTAACAGCATAATGAGTAAAACCTAGGAATAATAAAATAGCAATTTGTAACATGGGGGTTTTTACAATTCCTACTATTGTAAGTAATAAAACAACAAAATAATATATGATAGAAATATTAGATAATATGAAATGAAACCATAACATCTTTTTACTTTGTGTAGAATGAATACATTCATGTGCAATGGTTTGTAGTCTTGCATATTCTTCATTTTTATCTGTTATGATAATTTCGTTATGATATACAACATATAAATTAGCACCATAATCTTGTTTTTCTATTACCTTTACTTTTTCGTTTTTTAATTTTTTTAGAATTTGGTGGCATATGGTTGTATTATTGGGTAATTTTTTTGATATGCTATCTAGGTCATCTCTTTTTTTGAACTTAGCTATTTCTTTTAATTTTTCGGTCATAACTATTTTTAGAATGATACAAAACAATATACATAATCCTATTATAATTCCATATGATAACATACTTTCCTCCTATGTTAATTTAATACGTCTTTTACAGCATCTCCTATAATTTTGTTTACATCTGCTAACATAACATTGAAGCGAATTTCTTTATCAAAATATTCTTTTACATCATTGTTTTGCATTAATTCTTCATACATTTTTTGTAATTCTTGCATTTTTGTTTCATCTTGCTTTTCTCCTTGAATTGTCAATAATTGCATCTCATACCTTAATTGATCAAATTTTTTTACTTTTTCCTTCAAGGCTTGATCTGCATATATCTTTTCTTTTATAACCTTGTATTGTGTATATTCTGGGCATCCCTTTAATTCTTTAGCCAATTCATGTGTTTTATCATAAACATTCATAATTAAAACTCCTTTTTTTGAATTATTATATCATATAAATTCACTATGCAACATTTTTTATCAAATTTTTAGTTCTTTTTTAATTTCTTCTAAAAACTCTACCTTTTATTAAGCTTTTTCACTAAAACATTACCTCACTATTTTCTATATAAATTTTTGTATGATCTACTTTCACATGAAATAAGTCGGAAATATTTTTTGCAATTATTTGAGCAATTGCATATTTTAAGCCTGGTAAGTCTGTATATTCATATTGATTTACTCTTTCTTCGTTTTGAATTAATCGTTTGAAATTACTTACTGTTTCATCAATATTCTCCAAATAGTTTTTAAAGATTACATTAATCTCAATAGAGGAAATACTTTTTGCAATTTTAAATTCTTCGAATGTATAATTTCCTAATTTACTGCCAACTAGCATAACAAAAATATCTGATTTTTTGATTTCATCATTATATTCATCTTGTTTTCTTGTAAGAGCAATACTATTATCAAAAAATTCACATTCAAATAGCTGAATTCTATAATCCATGTCTATTAATTCATCCTGTATTCTTCTGATAAAATCACCTATTTCATTTCTTTCTTCTTTAAGCTCAACAATAGATGAAGCCAAAAAGATTTTTAATTTTTTCATCTAATACTCAATCCTACTTTCATTTAATTCTCTGTTTTCAATAGCAAATTTTTTTCATTTCTATGATCCTTTCATTCCTTTGTATAAATCTCTTTTTTCAAAATCTTTTCTAGATTTTCTATAATGTCTATATCAGATTGTATATAATTTTCACGCAATTCTTCTTGTATATTTTTTAATTCTTCAAACTGTACAAGCGCAGGATGCAATTTTGCCACCATATGTTTTGAACTTTTCGTAATTTCTTTATATTTTTTTACTTCCTCTGCTTTAATTAATTGGAATCCATCTGCTCTTGTGTAGGCATTCCATCTTTCATGTTCATTTTGAATTAACATTTCTTGCAATCTCTTATTTTCATGTATCACTTTTTTATATGCTTCTAAAATTTTCTTTACATTGTTTTCAAAATCTTCTTCAAAATTCCCATCATAAATGTTCCCTAAAATAGAATACAATTTATATTTCAAATGGATAGCAACTGCTCTAGACGATTTTTTATTATATTCTAATTGATAAAATCTTTTCAACCCATTCTTCATATCTTCTGGATCATATGTACTATGTACTTGTTTTGCAATTTCTTCTATTTTTGAATGTATAATTGGTTTTTGTCCATACATTTCTTCTATACATCCAAATGCATTGATTTGATACAAATTAATTTTTTCTCCATATTTTAGATTTTCTACCTGTATTTTTTTATCATTGTTTTGTATCCATAAATTAATGATTGGCTCTCTCCTATAGCCGTCTGTATCTTTTGCCATAAAATATCTTCTTAATAAAATAGCTAAATTTAAATTTTTTTCTTCTTCCTCTAGCGAAATGAAAACATAATTTATATTCTCACTTTTTAACTTGTCCAATTCATCAAATGCCTTTTTAGAATATATGTCTGCCTCTATAAAATGATATGAGTAATATTTTGTTAATTCTGGGCATGTAATATCAAGCATTTCCTTTCTTTTTGTTGCTTGACTGTCTATGATATGAATCGTAAGTGTATAATTTAACATTTGCCCACACCAAGTAGCAGCTTTTAAAAATTCCATTCCTACTTTACCACAGCCTACAATTAAAATAGAAATATGATGATTTATAGCATTTAAGTATAATGGTGTAGTATTTAATAAATTATAAATTTCTCTATCAATTTCATTTACAATTTCTAGTTGAATATTTCCTTTTTCACAAGAGTCTAATATAAGTCTTGCATCATCCGAATGTGTTAATACATATGCACTGATATCTTCTTTTGTTTTATTCTTTCTGATAATTTCTAAACTATCATTTAAATTTTGCTCTTCATTTTCTGAAAATAAATAATATGTTATCTTTTTATTTTTTACATTAATATCTGTAATATTTTTAGGAATTGTAATTGCTTTTACTTGTTTTAAATCTTTATCATATAGTTCATTCTTATCTGCAAATAAAATTAACGTTTTATCTTTTTGATATAAATTTTGAGCAATTGTTATCGTTCTTTCATTAATTTGTGAAAAAATAGCAATTGGTTTTCTTCTAGAAAAAAAGAGTCTTATTTTAGATAGGCTGTCTCCTAACATTGAAATAATTGCAGTTGCTGCCGCCAACGGCTGCAAGAAAAATAATATATATATGATAACAACATAACAAATATTTAATAGATTATCAAGAGGAATAGAGTTAATCATTTCAAAGTCTTGTCCCAAAACAATTGCTTGTAGTGCATACAATAAAGAAAATGTAAACTGGGAAAACCAAATATCTTCTGCATATAGTGGTAGAACTAATATTGTTAAAGTTATCGTCATGCCAATCAAAGAGATAAGTAATCTTTTTTGCATTCCTTTTTTCTTTTTTAGTAAAAATACCGTTATTACTAAAATAATAACTCCTAACACTAAATTTTTTATCATGTTTTATTTACGCTTCCTTTTCTATTTTATATCCTAATTTAATAATTAATTTTAATGTTTCCAAAGAAGTATTTCTATCATACTCTTTTTCTTCTTCTGTTAACTCCTCATATGGTCTTATTCCTGGGTGTGTTTTTAATTGATCATCTCTTTTTTCGCCATATTTCCAACCGTCTTTTATTCTTTGTATCGCCCAAACTTCATGTGTGTTTTTTGCTAACTTCTCAGATAATTCTAATATGTCTTTTCCTAATATAATCTTCTCTGTATCAATTGGTTTTGGTACATACATTCTTTTTCCTCCTAAAAAAGGGGCATATTTCATTTTCAAATGTTATTTTCTCATACAATAACTTTTGTTTTTAATGAAATATATGCCCTCCATTAATTATTCTCTATTTTATGCATATGCATGACGTTTTCTAAAGCTTAGCAAGTTTGTAATTTCGGTTTCATTATTTTTAGCTTTTCTTGCTTTATTTGCTTTTTCTTGTGCAATTTGATTTGCCTGTCTATCTGCCATCGTTTGGCAAATAGCCTTTTGATAGATAAAATGCGTATCTTGTGCGATTTTTGCCCAGTTAAATTCATTTTTTACCTTTAGTTTTGCTTTTTTGGTAATTTCATTACATAAAGCTGGATTAAATAATAGTTCTAAAATAGAATCTGCTATAGAATTTGGATTCCCTGCATAGCATTTCATTCCATCTTCTTTATGTGTTACAATTTCATTTAATCCTCCTACATCTGATACCACAGTTGGAACACCTGCAAGCATTGCCTCCAATGCTACAATTCCAAATGGTTCATAGGTGCTTGGGAAAACCGAAATATCCGCACATTTATACATTTTTACA
>CALXQB010000014.1 GCA_944390445.1 uncultured Clostridia bacterium
CATAATTTACTTTCTTTTCTTCTAGATTTCCTTTACACATAAAACAATTCATTATTTTTTCCTCCTTGTTTTCATATCTTCTTCCCCTTTATCTGTATTTGGATAATATGCTGTTATTATATGAACAGTGTCTTCACTTACTCCACATACTATATGTATTATCTTATTATTTATATTATATCCTAATATTAAGCAACTTGGATATGGGTAATCATCATAATAATGTTCAATTATTTTTCCATTATTTACTGCTGTTTTTACATCAGATATTAATATATCTCTTTGATTTAATCGATTTAAGCAATGCCTTGTCCAATCTATTTTTCTTTTTGCTATATATTCTCTTATAATTTCAATATTTAATAAATCTTCGTTCAATTTTTTACCTCCTCATTTATTTTAGCATAAAATAACTAATTTATGCAATTCTTTTTTAGAATTCTTCTTATATATTTTTATTTAAATTTTTCTTGTATTCTCTCTGAAATAATATCGGTGAATACCTACCCCCTATTAAAAATAAAAGTAGCTTCGCCACATGTACAGATTGCTTCGCAATCGCACGGACATAGGTAACTTGACCATGTTAATCTGACGATTTTTCCTATACAATAAAAAACACCTTAAAATCTCTTTTAAGGTATAATTGAATAATAAAAAAGTAAGGAAGATAAAAGCATATGCTTTACTTTCATCAAATTTTATAGAATTGTCTTTTTCTTCTATATATCTTTACAATTTAATTCCTTAACTTCTTGTAATAACTAATATTGCTCTTCAGGCATAATTGCGTTAGCTGTAAATCTATATCATCATGGAATATAAATGAATGATAACAACTACCATTATTCTTTATCTTTCTCCATTTTCTTGTTCTTTGCCTTTTTTAATCTCTTGGCTTTCTTTAGCTATATCACCATTTTGTAGAACAGCATTTCTTTCAATTTTGCTATTTAAATTATCAACTATATATTGTTCCATTTTTGTACTGCGTTCTCCTGGATATTCTCTTTGTAAAAATCCATACTTTTGTTGCAATTGTTCATATTTTGTATTATTCAAGTTTTTAAATGGTAATAATCTTCTAAAAAAACTTATTAGTTTACTATTCCTTACCATTTTTTTACTATTTTCAAAATCTATAAATTCCTGTGTCTTTGTAGCAAATGTGATTCCACTAATTATATTATTATTAACATCCGCTTGTAATTCTTCTCTACTAGTTGCATTTAATCTCTTAAGAAGTTCATAAAATCTGTCTGCTTTTGGTGAAAGTACTATTTCATTATCCTTGTTTTCTATTCCTTTTTTCATTTTATAAAACATTTCACAACAATTATAATTATGTGCATAAAATGCTAATGATCGCAACTCTTCATCATCAAGCAATTTTCCACCTTCATAATGTCTTACACCAGATGTTATTATAATGTTTTGCATATCTTGTAATTGGCTTAATATTCTCTTAATAAACGGTAATGAATTTGTATTTATAATTATTCCTAAATATGGACTGTCTTTCTTCCCTTTTTCATGTCCACCACATGATGCAAATGTAGTTATTTCATTTTCTCCACAAGCACAAAGCAACTCATATAGATATTTATTTCCTTCACACCATTCTAAATAATTTTGTTTATCTTGCTCTGTTAAAATTTTCATATTTTATTTTCCTTTCTACAAATTGGTTTATTTCTTAATTAATTGATTTATGATGACAATAGGTCTTTTATTTTTGTGATATTTTGTAATCCTATTTCATACCCTATCTGGTAACATTCTTTTACTTTATTCATTTGTAGGATTTTGATTTCTCCTGTATTTACTAAAATCGTATAATCTCCGTCTTTTAGATTGTTTTGAGCAATTTGATTGGTCATAATGTCCAGTGTTCTTAATACAATACTGTAGATACTATTTCTTGTTTTAACATTTTCTTCAAAGAAGTTGACTGCTATTACTTTATCTGCACCTGCGTTTCTTACTTCGCTTGCTGGTACATTAGATAGAACTCCTCCATCTACAAAAGTATATTCTTTGTATTTAAATGGTGCAAATAGAATGGGAAAAGAACTACTTGCCCTTACTGCCTTTGCGATTTCAAATTCCTTAATATAGTTTTCTTCTTCATTTTCTTTTGTATTTGTAAATATAAATTCTTTTCCTGTTTGTAAATCAACCGTTGTAATAACAATACATTTTTCTAAATCTGTTAAATATTTTAAATTTTTATATTTTGCTGCTTCATTTAATGCATATTCAATACTTTCTCCTGATCTCATCCCATTAATTTCAAAGCTTTTGTTTTCTCTCATACTGGAAAACATATACATGGGATTGGCATCTACAATGGATTTTCCAAAATATTGAAACAGATTGAGCATTTCATCTGGTCTATAACCCATAGCATATAGCGCTGCCACAATACTACCGCGAAGATGTTCCTCCAATGATATCTACTGAAATTCCATTTTCTTCTAATGCTTTTAAAATTCCAATATGTGCTGCTCCTTTGGCACCACCACCTGCCAAGGCTAATCCAACCTTCATTTTCTCACCTCTTATTTGCTTTAAGTTATTTTTTTGAAGAACGGGCGATTAAAGTCGCCCCCTACATTCTTACACTATCTTCTATTTAAGTCCAAAATTAAATGGTAACATTTCTCTTATGGTATATTCTGTAAAAGTTTCTTTATTCTGGTTTCCAATATAAATTTTAAAGTCTGGTTTCACAAATTCACTCATAAATTGTCTACAATAACCACATGGAGTGGTTTGTTCTTTATCCCCTAATACATAAATGCTCTCGAATTCTCTTTCTCCCTCTGAAATGGCTTTTACAAAAGCGACTCTTTCTGCACAAATAGACATGATACCATCATTTTCAATATTACACCCCGTATAGATTTTACCTTCTTTTGTAGTAAGTACAGCACCTACTTTAAAATTTGAATAGGGAGCATATGCTTTTTCTCTTGTTTCGATTAACAAATTTAAGATTTCTTTTTGATTACTCATATTTTTTAATATCCCTTCTATTTTCCAATTACTTCTAGTTTAGCTCTTGAAACATCAATAATATTTATCTTATTATCGAAGTTCATATCTCCTGCTCTAAAATATTGTCCTGTTAAAGTATAGTTTGTTTTTCCAATAGAATGTAATTTTATTGCTGATAAATCAACAATACTAGCTCGCCCATCTCCATTGGTATCTCCTGTTACCACCAAAATATATTCTACTGTTCCTATTCTAACTTTCATACCAGTTCCTACAATTGTTTGTTCACTTATTAATTGGTTATTTTGATTATAGAAAGATATTATTTCGTTTGTTATTATATTCCCCTTCACTTGTTCTGCTGTTGTACCAGGTTCAATTTTATAGATATATCCGTTTCCATCTAATTCATATTCCTTTAATTGTATGCCCTCATATTCTTCTGTAAACGCTTTAATACAAATATTAGCATTGTTTACTCCACTTGATATTAAATCTGACCATAAATTCATATCTAGTGACCAGAAGCTTTCTCCTAGATTACTTGTAACATTCTCCCAAAAGCCACCACTCATTCTATATTCTATTGGTATTCTAGCTTCTGTTTCTGATATATATTTTACTGCTACTACAAAGTTATCTCCTGTTAAGGCAATTGGGATATCTAGTGGAATCGCTTGGTATCCAGGATGTATCGTTTTTATATTATTTGTAACTTTAACTAATTCATTTTTGTTTAAGTTTCCATTATTAGGATTGATGTAAATTTCACAGGTCATATTTTCAAAAGCAAATAGTCCAATTTCTGTAACCCTTTCATTTTGTGTACTATCCCTTTCAAATACATTTGCACCATATACAACTTTTACATTATTGCTTGTATTTACTACACTTGAAAGTCCATATTCGTCATGTTGGTAGATATTATCATAATTAATATCTACTATTTCTTCAATACCATAAACTCCAGCTTCTATCCAAACATCTTCATAGGATACATAATAATATCCGTTTTCTCCCCAGTTTTCTCCCCAAGAATTTAAAACAATGTATGCTCCTGGTTTTGTTGGTCTATGATTGCTATTGAAATTTGAAATGGCATAATTATCATCCCAACCAACGATGGTTACTTGATGATTTATTATTTTACTATCATCATCACAGTAATAAGATACTCGATTACCATTTGTTTGTGAAAATCCATATGTATTAGATGCATCACCAAAAGTAACTGCACTAACTGCTCCATATTTTACAATATGTTCTTTAATTTCATTTCTAATCTCATTTACTTCTGATGTTGTATAAGTAATATCTCCTCCATTTGTATAAATCGTTTGGTTTCCATTTCTAGTTTTGTATAAAGTTGGAAACATTTTATAAGAATTAATTTTTTTCACAGGTTCTTTTCCTTCAATTTCTGAAAGTGCAATTTTATTTTCATTATTTTCAAATGGCATTTCTTCTTCAAGAATTGGTCCCTTTCCACTCACATAGAAAGGTAAAGCAATACTTACGTTTCCTCCTTCTCCTACTTCTCTTCCAAATCCGCTTTCATTTATTTCATTTCCTAAGAAAGTTCTTGAAGTAGCATAATCTAAATATCTCTCTGAAAAATCCATAGTTTCATTATTTCTTAACTTTAGGTTTGTTTCTAATAATGTATTTGCTGTAAATGCCCAGCATTCTTCTGTACCCATCTGATTTTTTACAGGGATATCAATATCATCTGCCAGACTATATCTCGATGCAGATGCTACTGCCTTTAACGCAAATAAAGAAGTATGGTTTTTTATGTTTCTTTCCCAACTAATGATATATGGGAATGGCATAACTGATTTTTCCTTTTCTTCTTCACTTAATTTTTCCCACTTTAAATAAAGCGGACTATATTCTTCTCCTACTTCTATGCTAGCAAAGGCAAAAATAGGTATACTAAGTAATAACATAAAAATGAATAAAATTAATGCTACTTTTTGTTTCTTCATTTTTTTCTTCCTTTCTCTTTATATATATGTATTATAATCGTTTTTATCTTTCTGTGCAACCATTTTTTTACAATGTTACAAACCACATACTATCGCCTTATACGGCTACTTAAAATAAATACTTCGTAATCTTTTTATTAAAATTTCATTTCTTTTTTATTACAAAACGGGTAGATTTCCTCTTTTGATTTAGGGAATACCATATTTGTATCTTTTGTAACTATTTTGTAACATAATTTTAATATAAACGAAATGTTATTTTTTGTTTTATATTGTATAATAATATTGAGAAGGGAAGGAATCACAAATGAGTATTGAATCTGTACTAAGGAGAGAAGGTATTAAAGAAGTAAAACCTTTAGATACACTTACTACTATTAAATTAGCCAAAAATATCACAGATAAACTTTGTATTGCTTTTCTGGATTTTGGATTAGATGCAGATGAGCTTTTTAGTAATATTTGTAGAATTAAAATGTATTCTGCTCACATGCCTGAAACCTTGTCAAAAGCCAAATATTATTATAAAGATAATTCTATTTATTTTGATCAACAACTTTCTACACAAGAAATGGAATCTTTAGCAATTCATGAATGCATTCATTATATTCAAAGAGTGATTGATACAAAAGGAAATTTGCTTCGTCTTGGCTTATGTTCCCTACCTGAAACAAAGGCAAATGGTCTTGCTCTTAATGAAGCTGCTGTTCAATTAATGTCTTCCATTGCTGAGAAAAAAGAAGTAGATACTGTAAAATACTATCAGATTACAATTTCTACTATTAGTCCTACTATTTATCCTTTGGAGTGCGTATTAGTAAACCAAATGGCTTATTTTACTGGAGATTATCCATTATATTATAGTACTTTAAACAGCAATGATCTTTTTCAAAAAACTTTTATTGTAAAATCAAATGAACAAACTTACCATACAATTGTAAGCGAATTGGATACGCTTTTACAATTAGAAGAGGAATTAAATTCTGTTATTGGAGAATTAAAATATTGTGGAGATAATGTTAATAAAATCAGACGTATTAATAAGGAAATTGAGTATGGAAAGAAAATGATTTATGATAAATTTTTCAAAATTCAAGATTTGATGATTTTAAATTGTTTTACAAACGAGTTCAATTCTATTAAGACATTATCTGATGCGGCTATATTTAAGAAGAGAGTTTATGATTATAAAGATTTAATTGGATATTCTGAAAATTATAGTTTTTATAATGATTTTTATTGTAAAATCATGGCCGAATTAGAAAAAAAGGAAGATTATATTAAAGAATATGGTCCTATTGATTTGATTGGTTCTTTAAATACTGGCATGGCTCTTACTCCTAAAGTAAAAGACAGCCTATCTTTCTTTAAAAGGATTTTGAAAAAATTAGGCATTTTAGTAAAAGAATAAATTATTCTAAAAGGGACGGAAATACTATTTAGTTAAAAGTGAAATATTTTTTCAATTTAAATTCAACCATATATACCTATATTTTGAAGCAAAAGCTCGAACAGCCTGCTGCTTACGGATTACTCCTTGAACCTTGAGAGTTTTGCGGATAAAATATAGGTATATATGGTTTCTTTTCTATTCTTTAACTAAATAGTATTTCCGTCACTTTTAGAATAATTTGTTTATATGCTTTTTAAATCATTCCAGAAATCTATTTTTTTACTTTCGTCTCTTAATAATGCTGCAGGATGCCATGTTGGTAGATATATAATTCCCTTTTTTTCAATTTTTTTCCCTCTTGTTGCTGTTATCCCATATTCTTTTCCTAAAATATTTTTTAAAGCAACACTTCCTAATAAAACAATTTTTTTGGGTTTTACTAGCATAACTTGGTTTCTTAAATAATCCATGCATGCTTCTGCTTCGTCGTCTTCTGGGTTTCGATTCCCTGGTGGTCTGCATTTTACAATATTAGCTATATATACTTCTTCTCTTTTTATGCCCACACCTTCAAAAGCCATATTCATAAGTTTTCCTGCTTTCCCAACAAAAGGAATTCCTTGTGCATCTTCATCTGCCCCTGGTCCTTCTCCAATGAACATAATTTCTGCATTTCTATTTCCTGTTCCAAATACTACATTTGTCCTATTGGTACATAGTCTACATTTTCTACAATTTTTGCATACTTCTTCTAGTTCTTCCCAATCTTGATACATTGCATTCTCCTATCTTAATTCTATAATGGCTGTACCTAATCCCCATGTATTGGTGCCACTTGCCCTTTTAGAATGAATTTTTTCAGATTCACATACGCTACATATTTTACTATCTATAATATTCTCGGTTTTTATTCCCATATCTTCTAATAAAATTTGATTAATTAATATGGTATCTATGAGGTATTTTTGTTTGCCTTCTACAATTCTACCTAATTTTATAATTTCCTCTAGGCGATTCGTATATTGAAAAATGTTTTCACATAGAGTTTTTACGTCATCATCCACTTCGAAATGGCATTTCCTAATACTAGGACTCATACAACAAATGATATCTCTTGGATCGGAGTGATAAGTTTCTTCCATCTTTTTTATGACCTCAACTGCAATTTTAGAAAAAGTACCTTTCCATCCTGAATGAGCATTGGCAATTACTTGTTTTACTGGATCATAAAATAAAAAGAGAATACAATCTGCATTTGTTGTTGATAGTGCTAATTTAGATTTGTTTGTTATCACGCCATCCATATCTTGATATACATTTAAGCATATATCCATTTCATCTTTGTTTACTTTTTCTTCTACTATCATTACATGGTTAGTATGTGTTTGAATCGGTCTTACAATATCTCTTCTTTCTATTCCGATTTCTTTACAAATTTTATCATAGTTTGTTTTTACATTTCCCATATATTTTTCTACATTCTGGTGAAATCCAAAGTCTAATTTTTTTAAAGTATAGCAGTGGGCAATTTCTTTATATTTTAATAACTTTCTAAATTGTATGTATTCTATGTCTTCTTTTTGAATATGAATGATGTTTTCATTACTTAAGTCCTTCATGATTTCCTCCGTTCCTGCAACTCTTGTTTCATGGTTTCTAATAATTCTTTTTCGTCTTTTTCTTGGATATAACGATATTGATTTCCTCTCATTCTTGGATTAAATCCACATATTGATTGGTATGCACAATATTGGCATGGTGTATTTTTATTTTTAGCGTAGTAAAATGGCTTTACCTCTACGTTTCCTTCTAATATTTCCTTTGCAATTTGTTTCATTATTTTATTTGCATAATTCTTTAATATCGTAAACTCGTCCTGTGTAGCAACACTGGAAAATTTTTGTGTTATATTCCCTTTTGTATCAATGTAAACAGGTATAATGCTTGATGCTTTACTTTCTAAGTTTTTGTCCATGTGTTTTATTATGTTAATATCTGCTAAAACCAATCCCTTCATTTTAAACTTTTTTCGAATTTCTTCCTTTATTTCTTCATCTGTCAGTTTTCTCTCTGCATTTATGATTGGTTCCATTAAATTAAAATAAAATACACCAGCTGGTAACACATCTTCTATTTTTGTTACAGCATCTAAATAAGTAATTAATTGTATCTGCAAACCTGCTGCAAATTCATTTAAATTAATATCTTTGGCAGAAGACTTATAATCAATGATTCTAACATATTTTTTGTTTTCAAATTCTGCTATGTCGATTCTATCAATTTTTCCTGTAATTTCTACCTCTTTCCCGTTTTCTGTTTCTAGTACAATTGGCGGATACTGCTTTCCTAATTTAAATTCGATTTCAGTTCCTAGTACAGAAAAATCCCCTGCTTTAATTTGTTCTATAATATAGTTTACACTTTGCAGTATAGCTCTTTTTAATCGTTTTGTCAAACTGATGAATTTATAGCTACTTGTAAAAATATAATTTTCATTTAAGTGTAATTTTTCAGATACAATTTTTTCAATGATTTCCTGACATTCTTCTTTCGTTATTTCCTTGATTTCTATCTTTTTTTCTTTTATCTCTTCAAAAAATTCTTCTATTACATTATGCATAAATGAACCTGTGTCGATTGGTTGCATCTGAAAATTAGAGTTTTCCGTTAGTTTTAAACCATATTTCAAATGGAAGGAAAACGGACATTTACGATATTGTTCTAATCTTGAAATACTCGTTTGCAATGTTTCTCCATATAACTTTTCTATCTTTTCTTTGGAAAGTCTTTCTGGCAAATTGGTATATTGCAATCCGTTAAGCGCTTTTTTTAATTTTTCTTTTCTGTTTTCTTGATACCAATGGTAAACCTGAAACCAAGCTGTATCTATTTTTTTCCCATCTTCAAAGCTTCTAATTTGGTATAGTAAATCTTCTAGAGTTGTGTCTTGATTTCCTATAAATTTCTCCTCTTCCATTAGATTGCTTTCCTCTTTTAATTTTGGAAAATATCTTTTTATTTTTAAAAGCATCGTCGATGGTCTTATAGCAACACCGTCTTGATTTGTGGATGAATAGGATAAAAATAGTTTTTGTTCTGCTTGTGTAAATGCTTTATAAATATTATATTGCTCTTCTTTTAAGTTTTCATTTGTTCCTTTTGCTAATTCCACGCCTATTTCTTTTAATTTTTCTCTTTCTTTATCATTGATAAATCCTTCTTGTGTATTAACACTAGGGAAATTCCCATCATTTAATCCAATCACGAAAACAGCTTTTACTTTATGTGTTCTAGACCTTTCAATATCTCCTACAATTACCTGATCTAAAGTCATAGGGATTTTCCCAAGTTCACTGTTTTTTAGTCCTATTCTAAGTAGTTTTCCAAAAATGTCTAATGTTATTTTTTCTTTCTGAAAAAGAAGTACCATTTCTTCTAATACTTCTGCAATTAGATTTAAGGCTTGAGATAATTCACTTGCTGTATCTATATCTCCTATTTTTTCTCTATTTTCGATTTTTTTCTTTACTATTTCCTTTGTTTGTTCTTCTGTTAAGAACTGATAAAGAACCTTTGCCATTTCTTCTGTTGTTTTTGCATTTTTAAAATTACTTTTTAATGTTAACAAAGGAGTCATTATTTTTTCTCTTATGGTATTTAGTATTTCCAAATCTTCATCTGTACTAATAGAAAATGGTTCTTTATACCATTTATTCCCTTTGATTCCATATTTTACACAATAATTCTCCAGGATATAAATATCTTCTTTTTCAATTGGTAAAAAGCCAGATTTTATATATGCAAACATAGCCTCATAAGAATAATTTTTATGAAAAACTTCTAATAGAGAAAGCACATGTTTTATATAAGGATTGCTACTTACATCCTTTTTTTCATCTAAAAATACTGGTATTTGATATTGGTGAAAAATTGCCTTTATATTACCACCATAAGTATCTATGTTTTGTGTGATGATAGAGATGTCCTTATATCTATAATTTTCATCTCTTACTAAAGTTACAATCTGTTTTGCTACATTTTCTATTTCTCCATATGGATTGTTCGCTAAAAAAAGAGAAATATTTTTTACTTCTTTCTGATACTTTTGTGTTTTCGTTTGGCACAATGCTTCTTCTAAATACTTTAATTCTTCTTTTTTTAATCTTTTATTCTCAGATAAAACGATTGGTGGTAAAATCTCCCTATTTGTTTTCTTTGCACATTCTAATATTTTTTTTGCCGTTATTTTATTTAATGCAAAAAGATTATTTTCTTCTTCAAATTCCGGAAACAAAGTATCTGTTGTAATGGTAATCATCATTTTTTTAGCAACTTTCATTAATGCTGTTATGACCGCATATTCTTGTGGTGTAAAGCCTGAAAACTCATCAATATAAATAACCGCATTTCTTAGTATTTTACTTTCGCCTATTTTTTCTGCTAGCATTGTTAGTGTGTCTGTTTCATCAATCCATCTATTTTGGATATTGCTCTCTAAATTCGTATATAATGTTAAGATATCTTGTATTTTTAATTTTAAATATGGTTCTTTTACCTTTTCTTTCAGTTCTTTTAGTTTATCTGTTGTAATATGATGTTTTTTTAGTTCTGTAATTTGCCTTGTAATAAGAGATACATTTTCTTCTGAATTAGCTAAAAATGTTAAGTTTTCTTTTTGTTGTGTTAAGATTTGATATAAGAGCATAGTTCTTCCTTTTATAGATAGGAAAATATTATTAGCACCAGATACTTCATGAAAAATACGATGTGCCATTCTTTCAAAGCTTAATACTTCTGCAGATACAGAACCTCCTTGCGTAATTTCCATCAATCTTTTTTCTGCTTGAAAAGAAAATTGTTCTGGTGTAATCATATAAATTTTAGAACCATTTTGGATTTCTTCTTTCATATTTTCATATAAATAAGTACTTTTTCCTGTTCCGCTTCTTCCATAAACAAATTGTAAGGTATGTAAATTTTCTTGGTTCATATTCCACCTACTTATTTCTTGAATTCTTTTTCATTATATCACTTTTTCTTTAAAATTGCCATGTGGATAACCATCTTAAAGAGTCTAGATACTCATTTTTCATTGGTATTCCTGATACGGCAGGGAAGAAGTATATAAAAAATGCAAACATGAGTAAAATATAAATATAATATATTGCATTTCCTTTTACCTTCTCATTTATTGTTCGTATAAAATATACATTGGCTAGCATGATAAATGGTAGTATTGGGAAATAATGATATAAATACATTCCTCTGTTAATTCCTATATAAGGAAGTATTAAGCACAAACATGCTACAATAATAAATAACACATTTTTTTCTCTTTTTCTAATTGCTTGTATGATTAAAAATAGAAAACTTATGATACCTGTCCACCAAATTACAGGATTTCCTATTCCAGAAATCGCAGATCGTCCTTCTGCAAAATATGTTACAGCATACCATACTGGTCTTAGCATAAGTGGCCATGTATACCAGGCAGAATAAAAAGGATGTGGCTCTGCTAATTGAGAATGATATCCGATACATTTCTTTTGTAATTGTTATAATTCCTGATAAATCCTTTGTAGGAAAATATTGAATGTTTGGGAAAAATAAATAACAAGAAATGTAAATTAAGATTGGTATTATGATACAAGTTAAGAAACATACTAGTATGGTTTTAAATTGTTCTTTTCTTTGTTTTGCCCATATAAAATCATAAAGAAAATATACTAAGAAAATAATGGCTAATCCCATTCCTGCAAATAGGCCTGTCCATTTCGTGCTAATGGCACAACCAATAAATATTCCCGTAAATAGCAACATAATATACCTTTTTTTATTTGTTGCCTCTTTTGGTAATGTGATGTAACAATACATAAAATAATAGGATAGCATGATGAATAATACTAAAAAAGAATCTGTCGTTCCCATCCTAGTTTGCGCAAAGTGAAAATTATCTAATGCCATCATGAGTGCAGCTAAGACACTATATTTTGTACTTTTAAACATTTTATTGGCGAAAAGATACATAACGAATATCATTAAAATTCCTGCTATATTTCCCATAAGCCTATAATAAAATGGTGCCATGCCAAATAGCTTTACTGGTATTGCCATTAACAATTTTCCTAAAGGAGGATGAGACCATTCATAAGCTGGTAAATCATTTGCGTATTCATATGCGGTTCTTGCAAAATAGATTTCATCAAAATAGGCATTATGGTAATATGTTATTTCTTCTGGTACTAAGTCCTGTTCATCTTGTAATACCTTCCCTTCTGCCTCTAATGGTACTAAATCTATTGTATTTCCTTCTTGGTTAAGTACGGCTATCTCTCCTAAACTTGTTTCTTCTGCCAACTCTATTTTTAAGCCATCTATTTCTGCATTTACTCCTATTTCGTACCAATTAAATACATATGTATCTGTTGGCATAGGAAGTAAAAATTCTTCTTCTCCCATTAATAGATATATTTGAATTTGTTTTACTTCGTGTCCCGTAAAAAATACTACTTTCGATATTCGTTGTTTCGTGTCTAACTGGAATGTTAGTTGTCTTGCCTCAGTAAAAGTATTAGGTTCTTTAAAAGAACCTAATCTCCAAAAAGAAAGAAGGCTATATAAAAGCATTATTACACATACTATTATAATATCTTTTTTCTTCATCTATCCAGTTTCCCTTTTCCAATAAAATAAATACTGCTGTGCAATTCCAGCTAAATTAGCATATTTTTTTCTTGCTAGTTCTGTAATCTCTTGTTGCTTTATTTTTTGTTCCTCTTGATGTAAATACAATTCATTCATTACTCTTCTTACCCATACATCAACTGGGAAGGCATCTAATTTTTTTAATGTTGAAAACAACATAATACAATCTGCTACTTTATTTCCTACTCCTGGCAATTTTAGAAGTTCTTCTCTTATTTCTTCTGAGTTTTTTTCTGGTAATGTATTAAGATTTATTTTTCCTTCCTGTATAAGCTGGGTTGTTTCATAAACTCTTTTATCTCTAAATCCTAGCCCTAAGTTTCTTAAATCTTGAACACTTGCTTTTGATAATTCTTTTGGGGTTGGAAATGTATAGTACTCTTTTCCATGCCATACCATTTTTTGTCCATAGTTTTTAGAAAGCCTTTCAATAATACCTTTTATTCTCGGAATATTATTGTTGGCAGATATAATAAAGGAAATAATGGTTTCCCATAAATCCTGATTTAATAAACGAATTCCACTTCCATATTGAATACTCTTTTTTAAATAATGATCTACTTTAGAAAGTTCTTGTTTGATGGTTTCATAGTCTCTTGTTAAATCAAAGTATTGTGTGATTACTTCTTTTATATTGCCTTCACAAAGTCCAGTAAAAAGAATATTTTTTCCTTGTTGCGTTACTGTTATGATATTTTTGCCAAATATCCCTGTATAACTTTTATCTGGATTTTCTTTCCATCTAAAGCATTGTCCACATTCAAATATTTGTTTTGGAATAAAGGATTCTGGGTTTTTTAGTAAATATTTTTGCTCCATGTTTTTCCTTTCTATTCTTTTATTATTTTTTGTAAAATGTGATTCGCTATTTTTTCTGTTTCTCCATTTATATCCATTTTTGGATTAAATTCTACTAAGTCGATACTTTTAATTTTTTCTTGATATGTTAAAAAAGTATCTACTATTTTATAGGCATCTTCTAAATTTATTCCATTTTCTGCTGGTACAGATACTCCTGGTGCAAGTTCTGGATCGATTAAATCTATATCATAACTAATATGTAATCCTTCTACATTTTTTCCAGCTATTTGTATTGCTTTTTTCGTTATTTCTTCTGCTCCCTGTGTTTTAATATCTTCTGTCGTAAATATAGTAACTCCTGCCTCTTTTAAATTCGGCATTTCCCATTCATCAATGTCCCTTGCTCCTACGATAACCGTATTGGCATATGGAAAAAAGTTTTCCTGATGAAATGGGGCAAGTTCTCTTTTTTCAAACCCTGTAACTACCGCCAGTGGTAAGCCATGAATATTACCTGTGGCTGTAGTATCTAATGTATTAAAATCTCCATGTGAATCAAACCAAATAATTCCCATTTTTTTATATTCTTGTATTGCCCCTAACGCAGAACCTATAGCAATACTATGATCTCCACCAATTGTAAGAGGAATTTTACCTTGTTGTATGATTTCTCTTACATTCTGGTATAATTTTTTATTGAATTTATTAATTTCAGATAAATTTTTTCTTTTATTGTTTTCTTCTCTTTCTTTTTCCACTTTCCCTGTACTTATCTCATAAATTTTTTTATCTTTTATATATGTTTCCAATACTTTTGGTCCAAGACTGGCCCCATCTACCATTACACCTAAATCTGAGCATGCGCTTATTATATCTATATTCTTCAAGTTTTTCAGTCCTTTCTTATTTCCTTTTCTACATATTTTGAACTCATTGCACCTAATACTCCTGAATAGTTCAATTCAAATTTTACAATATCTCCCACTTGATAATTTTGGTTACTATCTGTTACATCTAATATTGCATAGTCGCTACTTCCCCCTAATACCGTAATATTCGTATCCAACGGCTTTATACTATTTAATGAGATATCCTGTTTTCCTATATTAACCAAAGCTCTTTTTCGTATTCCTTTGTCTTCAAATTTAGGAGCTTCTCCAAAAGAATCTACTTCTCCACATATGCCTCTAGGAACAGATGGTTTTTCTTTTACTTCTACAATCTGAGTACTTAAAATGAAATTGTCCTGATGTAAGTCTGAAATTGGTTTCTCAATACAAGGAATATTTCCTAATAAAACCGCTTCTCCCATTCTGAAATGGTTAATGATTTTAGGAATTTTTCCCTGTTTTATCATTTCATAAGAAGTAGAATTTCCTCCTGATATTATGTCAAATGTGATGTTAAATTCCTTTTCCATCTCTTCAACTAGTTCTTTTAGTTCCTGCATATTTTCCCTTGATGGCATAATCGCCCCATAACAGCTTAAATTTACACCTATCCCTTTTACTTTAATATGAGATAATGTCACACTTTCTTTTATGAGTTCTCTTAATTCTTCTTTATCTGCCCCTTCTCTTAAATCTCCAAGTTCATACATAAGTACGATATTATGTATTTTATTTTGTTTTTTAGCTTCTTCATTTAAAGCTTGTATCGTAATTTTTTCACTATTTAAACTAAGATCACTATATGCTACTACTTCTGCGATTTCACAAAGTGCAGGTTCTCTAATTAGCCATTTTTCTACCTTTAAAGATTGATAACTTTTTAGATTTTGAATTCTTGATTCACAAATGCATTTTACTCCATTTTCTACTAATGCTTCTACAATTGGTTTGTAGTCTGCAAAAACTTTTGTTACAACAGCTAATGTTACATTCTTTTCTTTGCACATTTCTGCCACTTTTTTTGTGTTTTCTATGATATGATTCAAATTTATTTCTATTTTTGGGTACATGGCACCTTTTCCTTTTCTTCTATAAATTTTTTTATATAGGCAAGAGATTTTTCTTCTAATGAAAAATCTAATGTATTTCTTTTTTCATAACCTTTTACTTCCATAGCTTGTCTAATTAGGGCTTCTGTATACCATGGGTTTTTTACTAAAACTGGTCCAAGTGCATTTGTAAAAATTACATTCTTATATTTTGCCCCTTCTGTTCCATCCCCTTGGTTTCCCATGCCATAGATAATGGTTCCTAATGCGATGTCTTCTTTTATTTTTGTATCTATCATTTGAATTTGGCATCCAATGATTTCTTGTTCTCCTTCTTTTAGTTTAAAATGAATATCATCTCCATATACTTTTTCTCTTTCCTCACAAGTCATATCTAAATAGCCAAGTCCTTGTATGATCTCTCCATTAATCCTTTTGGTTTCTTTTGCCATAATACATCCCGTTGTTCCTATTACTATAATTGTTTTTCCTTTCTCTATATATTGCTCCAATGCTTCTTTTTGTTCTTTTAATGCTTGAATGATAGAAGGCATTACTTTTAATTCTCCAGGATTAAAAAATAAAATATCTGTGTTTTCAAAGTCAATCTTTTCTTCGTATTGATTAATTCTTTTTATATTTGGCGTAATTTCCATTTGCTTAGCAATTCTTTCTAATGCCATAATGTTTCCTCTATCCCCATGCAAATTCAAGATATCTGGATATGCCCAAGTAATATTTAATTCTTCCATTTTTTTCGCCCTTCCTTCTATTTTTTTACCGCTTTATTTAATTCTTCGTATTTTTTAATCCAAGTAATTAAATATACATTGTCCAAATCGTATTTATCTAGTTCCTTTAAAATTTCTTCATCACTATCTGTTGGTAATATAGAAATTTTATCTTTATCAATTCCACTATACACTAATCTATTTGCAGTGTCATAACTGATTGCTTCTGAGAAACAAATATATCTTTCTACATTTGAGTCAATTAATTCTTGGAAGTTACAATCAAACGCATAAAATGTATTTGTATAATAAGGTGGAAAATCCACAAGTTGTTCTAAGCCTAGCATAAAGATTTTAGGCGTTTTATCTCTTGCAATATAATCAATGGCGCTTTGCAATGTTTCTGGGTTTTCCTGTTTCATTCTAATATATTTTATCTCTTTTGTTTTATAATGGATCGTTTCTAATCTTCCACCAATATTTTTAAAACTAGCAAATGCCTCTTGTAAGTCTTTTTCTTCTATTCCAAATTGCTTACAAAGTGCAATACAAAGTACAAAATTATATATAAAAAATGGTTGATGATATGGCATTGGGTATGTAGTTTCTTGACATACAAAGGTATTATTCTCATAATCAATATTGGTTGCTTTATAAGTAATTTCTTCTTCGCTTTTATACCCACAATGGTTACATGAAAATTTTCCAATATTATCTACGTTATAATATTCAAATGTAATTTTATCATTACATTTTGGACATGGACAAGTTACATCATAAAAATCTGTTTTTTCAAAGGACTTTTCATTTTTTTCCATTCCATAGTAAATTGTTTTCCCTGCAAAATCTTCAAAAGATTTTACTCTTGGTTCCTCATTATTCACATAAATATTCATTTCTTTTGTAATTACTGGCTTTATTTTTTGGTAAATATAGTCCGGGTCTCCATTTCTTTGTACTTGATCTTTTTGTAAATTTGTAATGCAAAGATGTTTCCCTGGTATTAATTTATGGATTGCTGCCAAGCTTCTTTCATCTGTTTCTAATAACAAAATTTCTTTTTTAAATTTTCCAGTTAAAGTAGAATTTTTAATTAATGTTGTTGCTACTCCTGTAATTAAGTTTGCTCCTTCAATATTAGTTGCAATATCTTTTCCAGCTTGTTGTAATGTATGAGCAATCATATTTACTGTTGTAGATTTTCCATTTGTTCCAGTAACCATAATTACCTTATTATAGTCAATATTTTTAAAATATGAAATAAATGAATCACACATTTTACATGCAATCTGACCAGATTTATTCGTTCCCCTTGTTTTATCAATTCTATTAATTACAAAAGCTACAAATTTAGCACTCCAAAGTGCAATATAAAACTTAAATTTTCCCATTTTCTTACTCCTTTTTACTACCTTCCTATTATGCCACAAATATAAAAAAAAGTAAATTGGATATGAAAAAAATTGTGAGAAATGTTTGGGTGTAGTAACAATGATATTTCTAATTTTAATTGTAATGTATGTTTTAAATATGATATAATATTTATGTGCTAGATAGACAAGCACTTTTAATTTTAGTTTCCTACTAAGTTTAGATATGATATAATTAGTTGATGGTGAGATAGTAGCGGATATTCTTGGGAATAAACTTGGAAATCAAGAATTTATTAATAATTTAACAATAGAAAAACCAACACTAGGTAGAAGAATATATAATTGGGTGGTTGATAAATTAAATAAAATCAACAAAGCAACTGGATACAAAAGCGAAAAATTATTCTGGACAGATGTTAAAAATAAGTTTGAAAATGCTTATAAGCAAGATTACAAAGGAAATAATACTATCAAATATCATATTAGTGAAAATTTTAGTAATGAAATTGATAAGGCATTAAATAATGAACTAATAAATAATACTCAAGTGAAAGCAAGAGATTATACTCCGTCAATACTAGTAAATAATGGAGTAAAAAATTTACCTATGTTAATTACTCAGAAACATATAAAAAGTATTGTATATACATTGCAGGAAGCACAAAATTTAGGATTACCAACTAAAAATACTAATTACCATGGACTAGGAAAAGATTTATTAATTAAAGCAATTGATAATTTAGATTCTCCTCAAGCTATATACAAAACAGGAGACAACAATTATTTAGTAGTAACTGAATTTAAAGATAGTAATGGTAAAGAAATTGTTGTTCCAATACAAATAAATGGAAAAGGAAACTACAACAATGTATTTATAGATGAAAATCAAATAAAGAGCGTATATGGAAGAAGAAATTTATCAAATTATTTAAAAAATAATAATTTTGATGAGATTTATACAAAAAATAAAGAATCGGATTTCAATGAAGGAATACAATATTCCAACGTTGCCGATTCTTCTATTACTAATAGTATACCACCTTCAGGAGAAGATGTCAATACCACTACTAAATATTCTATGCAGGAATCTGGAAATAATTCAGTAAGTAAAAATAATAATTGGCAAACATACTTAGACAAAAACTACAAAAACACAGGAACAGGACGAACAGTTCAAGATGTGAAAATTGCACCGACTGCAAAAAATGAATTGAACAAAGTTGCAAAAAATCAAGAAACACTATATAATGATAGTGAAAGTGAGAGTGGTATAAATGGAGAAAGACAAAATGGACAGAGAACTTCAGGAATTTTGGGAGAGCTGGATACCAGGTTACAGCAGAAAGAAAAACCTCAACAAAGTAAAAAATATACCAGAACAGAATATGAACAATGGGAGCAATCAATTAAACCAATTACCAACAGCAAACTTACACAAGAACAAAGACAATTAAAAAATAATATTAAAAGGCAATATGGAAAAGATATTGTCTTTTTCGATGGAAATAAAAACGACTATAATGGAGGGGCTTCATTAAAGAATACAAACAATATCTATATTAATAGAAACGATGTTAACGAATTTGGAATAAATAAGATAGCTTTACATGAAGTTTTAGAAAGTAACATTGCACATAACCCAGAACTAAAGAACGACATTATAAATCCAACTATTAAAACAATTATAAACGATAACAATTTTCAAGAACAAAAAAACAAGTTCTGGGAAGGTCAAGAAGGTGATATTCCGAGTGATTATATGATTGCTAAAGATATTTTATGTGATAGGTTTTCGGAATTAAAATCAGGAGAAAAGTTAGACTATGATAATGTATTATCACAAGAAACTAATATGACAATTGACTTTGCAATTGAGAATTTCGAAAAACAATTAAAGAACAGTTCTACTAAACTAGCAAATAACATTGTAGAAAAGAATAAAACACTAAATCCTGTAGAAATATCTAATTTGAATCGTGAAGATGCAAACACTACACCCGAATTTAAAAATAAAACGTATGAGAAAGGTAATAAGCAAAGTAGTTTCTTGTCTAACATCACGACAGATGCAAAATTTTTAAACGAAGATTTAAGACAAGTTATGTCAAAAGATGAGAACATACAATGTTTAGATATGATATAATCATTTTCATAATAACCTGCTAAATGTGTTAGTTATAGTTTGCTACTAAGTTTAGATATGATATAATGAACTCTATGTTTATTTTAGCATAGATAGGTTATAGTTTGCTACTAAGTTTAGATATGATATAATAACCCATTTTAGAAAATTAGTAGCGGTAGCGTTATAGTTTGCTACTAAGTTTAGATATGATATAATACTTTTGGAGATGAGCCACATATCCATTTAGTTATAGTTTGCTACTAAGTTTAGATATGATATAATAGATTTACAGATGATTTAATAGACAACACTGTTATAGTTTCTCAAGTTTGACAGTTTCGAGAAGGTGAAAAGTCTGTAGCGCATTCTATAAGTGCACTACAGACTTTATCGATTTT
>CALXQB010000015.1 GCA_944390445.1 uncultured Clostridia bacterium
TATTAATCGACTAAGGAGATTTAAATCACTCGAACTTGTACTACTCCCTCCAGATGAATTAGAAGAATTAAAAATTCCCATCGCTTCAAGAGTTTTGGGACCAGCAATTCCATCAACACTTAAACCATTTTTCCTTTGAAAATATTTTACGGCTGTTAATGTTTGACTTCCATATATACCATCTACATTTCCATCATAATAGCCCCACCTTTTTAATTTTGTTTGTATTTGTCTTACTTCATCACCACGTGATCCATATTTTGAAAGAGCTTGAACTTGATTATTTTCTGCTAAAAAAATTTGATAATATAGGAAAGTAATAAAAGTGATTACCAATAAAAGAACAGGTAATATTTTTTTTCGATTCCACATAAAAATCCACCTTTTTCATGAAAATATATTTTTCAATATTTTCTCCAAAATTGGTGGATTTATACATTACTTTTATTCTGTTCTTAATGCTAATACTGGGTCCTTTTTTGCAGCTGCCTTTGATGGAATTAATCCACCAATTAAAGTAAGGATTACACTTAAAATTACTAGTATTAATCCTCCTGCAAATGGAAGTACAGCCGTAATATCGGTATTTACGCTATGAATAATCATATTAATTGGAATTAATAATAATAAAGTTACAGCAATTCCAATTAAACCAGAAAACAATCCTACAATAAATGTTTCTGCATTAAATATAGAAGATATATTCCTTTTAGATGCTCCTATAGCTCTTAATACACCAATCTCCTTGGTCCTTTCTAATACAGAGATATACGTGATAATACCAATCATGATAGAAGATACAATAAGTGAAATACTTACAAATGCAATTAATACATAACTTACACTATCAATAATTGTTTTTACTGATGACATTAATAATCCTGTTAAATCTGAATATTTTATTACTTTATTTTCATCTTCTTGTTCCATTTTTTTATTATAATCATCCATAAACTCTAAAAATAATTCTTTAGAATCAAAATCTTTAAAATAGAACAAAATGCTTGTTGGTTCATTCTTATCTTGATAACCTAATTTTAGAAGATTAGTATTGGCATTTTCCGTTGCATTTGTTGTAGACATTGTCTGCATTAAACGTCTTATTTCTTCTTCATTCATTTCGAATTTGAAAGCCCCAGCAAATTTTTCAGTATCAATGTTAAAGGAAGAAGCCAAACTTTCCATAAGTCTTCCTGTTAATTCTCCTACTTTTGTTAAAATTGTCTTTTGCATTGTTGCTTCTGTCATGGTAATTGCAATTTGGTTTGTTGCAGATATAATTCCGTCTTGTTGTACCAATGTATCTACCATTGTATCAACCATATCTGCAACTAAAATTGCTGTCAAGTCATCACTTGGTTCTTCTGAAAGCTCTGTATCTGTTTGTGTATTTTCTCCTGCTTCAATATTTTCCTCTAGATTTGTCTCTGAAGTATCAGGAATTTCTGGTAAAACATCTTCCACTCCTGCCATCATTGTTATATATTGTTTCAAAAAACCAGTGATTATTCCACTATATATTTGACTAAAAGTATCTTGAGGAATCACATATTGTGCTTCCATACTTGCTAAAATTGGCTTATTTTCTTCCATTGCTAGCCCATTTGTTACAATATTTTCTACTTCACTTAGTTTAATCGTTGCAAAACCTCCTACTTGATTTCTTGCAACATAATCATTCAGTATGTTTTTAGTGATTGTAGATAAGTTACTAATAAACATGGCTTGCGCTTTGGATGTATCAGCTGTTATGGCATTTGAAATTTCTTTCATATATCCTTGTGTCATTTGCTCAATATCTGCTTGGTTAATATTAACATTAAATGCTGATGCAATAGCACCTTCATCTATTGTTATCAAATCTTGAAAATTTAATCCTGTACTTTCATCATCTTCATCAAAATCTTTTCCACTGAATACATTAATATTTTCATTTTCTAATTGTTTCTTTACAATTTCAGATTCGGAAGCTTTTTGTATTACATATTCTGTTAATGTTTTTGTATAAAGAACTCCAGTCATTGTTAATGTATCATTTTTAGGCTTTACAATACCAACAATGTTTAATTTAATGCTATTATTATAAATCTGATTCATAAATTCATTATCATTTGTCATGTCTTCATAAACATTATATTCTTCGTTATATCTATAAGTTTCGGAAGCGTTTACTAGTTTTAATTCAATATTTTCTAATTCATCATAAGTAAATTCTAAAGGACTTTCTGTATTTTCTATCTTCTCTCCCATCATTATTTGGGAAATTAAATCTTCTAATTCACTTTCATCTCTTAGGCCTAAACTATATAATAACATATCAGATATTGTATTTTCTGATGGCAATACTAATACTACTTCATCATATGACTCAGGCAATTTCCCGTCTAAAACTTCATATTGTTCTTCTATCATTTGCTGATTATCCGGTAATTCTGAAAAAATTGACATAGAGTTACCCATTATACTTACATTTGATGAAATTCCCATAACGGAAGACATTAAATTGCTTGGATTTACTTGCATTAATTCATTATTTACATCTCTCGTATAAATTGTTGGTACCGCTGAGTAATTATAACGAATAAATGATACCATTTCTTTTAATCTTTCTTCGTTTTCTTCTAAATATTGTTTAAATGATTTTAAGTCATTTTTCCCAAGACTTCCAAACATGTCTTTTATATTTTGCTGTTCTCTTACAGTTTTTTCTGGTATTTCTTCTTCCTCAGAGTTGTCTCCTGTTACCGAAAGCAACATAGAAGCCATATCTGCTGTTTCTGATTGTACTGTAAGAGGATATGAAGTTAATGTATCTTCCTGAATTTTATCTACATAATTTTGAAAACCAGAGGATAGTGATAATATTAATGCAATTCCTATAATTCCAATGGAACCAGCAAAAGATGTTAAAAATGTTCTTCCTTTTTTAGTAAATAAATTATTTAAACTTAAAGAAAATGCTGTTAATAACGACATTGATGATTTCCCTAAATTTTTATGTTTAGGTATTTCCTGTTGTGATTCATCTGGATCATATGGATTAGTATCTCCTTGAATCATGCCATCTCTCAAATTTACAATTCTGGTTGAGTATTTTTTTGCTAATTCTGGATTATGTGTTACCATAATAACCAATCGATCTTTTGCTACTTCTTTTAAAAGTTCCATTACTTGAACACTTGTTGTTGAATCCAATGCTCCTGTTGGCTCATCTGCAAGTAAAATGTCAGGATCATTAACCAATGCTCTTGCAATTGCAACTCTTTGCATTTGACCACCAGACATTTGATTTGGTTTTTTGTGTGCTTGATCCTTCAATCCCACCTCTTCTAATGCTTCTAATGCTCTCTTTCTCCTTTCTTTTTTGGAAACACCACTAATTGTTAAAGCGAGCTCTACATTAGCTAAAACTGTTTGGTGAGGAATTAAATTATAACTTTGAAAAACAAATCCAATCACATGATTACGATAAGAATCCCAATCACGATCCTTATATTTTTTGGTTGAAATGTGGTTAATAATTAGATCGCCACTATCATATTGATCTAATCCTCCTATAATATTTAATAATGTAGTTTTCCCAGACCCTGATGGTCCTAAAATAGAAACAAATTCATTATCTCTAAAATTCAAGCTAACATTATTTAAGGCAACTTGAATAAGTTCTCCTGTTTTATACTGTTTTGAAATATTCTTTATTTGTAACATTTTAATCTCCTATCATTTTTCTCTCCAATTTAAAACCTATAAATAATATATTATCACAAATAGTAATTAATAGCAATTCATTACACATATCCTTCACATTTTGGACACATATTCTGTACTTTTTAACGCTTTAACATTGTTTCATGCCATGTGAATAATTTTTTAATAATTTATCTCTATCTTTTTTTCCTCATTCTTCTGTTTTAAGTAATTTCTTCGAAGAACGGGCGATTAAAATCGCCCCTACATTTTTTTCATAAATTACTTTACACTATCTTATTATTTATTAATTACTCTCTCAATAGAATAACATATATCTTGAAAATAATCCATTATTGGCAGAAGAATTTTTGACTATTCTCTTGAACCAAGGGACGTGAACCAAGGGACGGACTTTTTGTTCATTTCAATGAACAAAAAGTCCGTCCCTTGGTTCACAAAAAGTCCGTCCCTTGGTTCATGTGTAATAAATATGATGTCTGCATCACTATAATTTTCATCTATTTTAAATGGATCAATATAGATTACCTTTCCCTTATTAATTTTAATACTACTATGATATAAAACATCAATACCTTCTAACATGTTATAAATCACTCCTTATCAAAATCTAATTTATAAATTTGAGCAATAAATTGTTGTTAATTTAATACTATCACAAATAGCAATTATTATCAATTTATAATAAAAATTTGTCATATCATAAATGCAGAAGTAATTACTTTTTAGATAATTACCCCTGCATATTATTTTGATATAGTGAATACATCTCTATTCCAAACAGCTTTTAGCAAACTATAAACTATTCTTCTTTGTTTTTATATATTTTGTATGAAATTTTATAAGAGATATAATACATTATTATCATTAATAAGACGAACAATCCTATCCCAAATTTATTCATAAAGTTTTCTATCATTTCGATATTTATATTAAAGCTTGCTTTTATTAATAGGTAGCCAACTCCTAGAACAACTGCAATCATTATGAATAGCATTATAAACATTTGAATTCTCCCTTTTTCTGCCCCCCACTTATATATGCTTGGAATTTGGATTGCTTGTATTAAAGATATTCCCCACATTCCACCTATCGTTGTTGAAATTAAACTTTCATAGTCAAGATGTATTACATTTTCTGCTCTTATATGATTCATTACGTTTATAACAATTACAGTAAGAATAAAACCTATGATTCCTCCTAATATGGTTGATCCTATTGCTAAAATATATTTTTCTTTTACTATTTCTTTTCTACTAGTTGGAAGTGTTAGAATATATTTATTAGATTTAGATATTTCATCATAACTAAATGTGGAAAGGGAAATCATCCCAATTATTGTGCATATTATGATTGGTGCAAGATTAATAGCTTCTGTTCCAATAATTGCGATACCACAGAACAAAATTATTATTATTAGAGATGCTTTGTAACTGGATAAATTATACAAATCTTTTTTTAATAACCCTTTTATCATCATTATTTTTCCCCCTTAATATAGAATAACATGATATCTTCAATCGATGGTTTATCAATCGTTGTAATGTTATATTTATTTTTTATATTATTTTTATTATTTGTTAATACTTCATATTGATATTTGCCTTTTTGATAAGTAATATAATCTTTTTTGGCAAATGTGGCAAAATCATCTTTGCTACATTTAATGATTCCATAGTTTTCTAATAGTTCATTTGTTGGTAAGCTAAATATCAATTTTCCTTTTTCTATAAATACAATATAATCTGATATGTGCTCTAAATCTGTTGTAATATGTGAGGACAGTAAAATAGACCTTGTCTCATCTTCTTCAATATATTTTCTAAATATATCTAATATTTCGTTTCTTACGACTGGGTCAAGACCACTTGTTGGTTCATCTAAAATCAAAATTTTAGGATTATGTGATATTGCTGTTGCAATTTTTAATTTCATTTTCATACCACTTGAAAAATCTTTTATTAATTTGTCTGTTGGTAAATTAAATTGTTTCAATAAATTTATATATTTATTTTCATTCCAATTTTTATAAAATTCTTTCATAATGAAACTTACTTGTTTTGCTGTTAAGTAGTCTGATAAAAAACTATCATCTAATACGACACCTACTTCCTCTTTAATTGCCTTTTCATTTTCTTTGTTATCCTTTTCCAATATTTTTATCGTTCCTTCTGATTTTGTTATATTTAATATAGACTTTATTGTAGTAGTTTTTCCTGCACCGTTTTCTCCAATTAGCCCTACAATACAACCTTGTGGCACATTAAAACTAATGTTTTTCAATTCAAAATCTTTATATCTTTTTGAAACATTTTGTATTTCAATATTATTTACCATGTTAAAACTCCTCCTCAAATATAATCTTAAATAATTCTTTTACCTCTTCTTCAGAAATATTAGATATTTTTGAAATTGTATAAATTTTTTCAATGTAATCTTGAATTTCTTTTAATTTTTCTTCTTTGATAAGTTCTAAATTTTTAGGCGCAACAAAACTTCCCTTTCCTTGAACTGTTTTTATAAATCCTCCTCTCTCTAGTTCATCATAGGCTCTTTTTACTGTTAAGAAACTAATTTTTAAATCATTTGCTAGACTTCTGACAGAAGGTAACATATCTTCTTCTTTTAATTCATTTGAAAATATTGCTTGTTTTATAGCATTTTCAATTTGTTCAAAAATTGGCATTCCATCGCTATTACTTATTATAATATTCATATCTTCCTCCTATCCATCTCATTTGTTATATCTGTTATATTTATATTATAACAGTTTTATTTATATGTCAATAGATTTAAAAAAAGAAAATTATTCTATCATAAAAATAGAATAATTTTCATTAAAAAAGGGGATTTGTGCTAATCGTATCTCCTACCATTAGCACAGTTTTCTGCAAGTTTCTCTTCGTTTCTCTCATTTATTCAACATTCATTTTTGTTTTTACTTCATCAGGTAATTCTTCAACTTTAATTTCTTTCCAACTGATAACACCTCTTGTAGTCATCACCTCTAATTCAAGATAGGCTCCATCCCTTAGTTGCCTTGTTGTTTTAAATTCAATTTCCTTTTCTTTTCCATTTTTATCATAAGCGATTAGACTATACTGATATCTCATGTCATCAGTGCTTGAAATCTGCTCTATTTTTGTATTATCAATTTGAATATAATAAATATTTTTTTGTATAAATAACAAATAATATGCTCCTATTAGTAATAGAATTACAATTATGATAGCTATCATTATAGGAAGTTTTTCTTTCAAGTTTTCCATTTATATCACATTCCTCTCTTATTTTTTATTCTGCTATTATTTTTATATTCCCAGTAAAATCTTTTACTTTTATCATTAAATAATAGCTTTTACCACCCACATAAATATTTTCTTTATATTCTCCGGTATCGTGAATTAATGTTATTTGATTTCTGCAATAATTGCTTTAAAGAATTCAGATAGGAACATGTCTACTCCTCCTCTTTAATAATATTTTTACTTCCTAAATAGGTTGCTAAGAAATATAATCCATATATACCCCCTATAATAATAATGGTTGCAATAATAGAAGGCAATAATTCCTCTGAACTAGCAAGTGAAGCCATTGCAGATAATCCAAATTGTATACCAAAGATAGAATGTATTACCGCTAATATTAATGGTAGCATAAAGAATATTGCGATCTGTCTAAATAGTGCTTGATTGATCATTTTTTCATCACATCCTATTTTTCTTAAAATACTGTATCTTTGTTTATTATCTGAACTTTCTGTTAATTGTTTTAAAGCTAGTATTGCCGAACTAGCAATCAAGAAAATAATTCCTAAATAAATTGCAATAAATACAATAATAGTAGATAATCCCTTACTTGCTTCTATAATAGAAATTTTGGTAAAGCCTTCTATTTCTATTCCTTTATTCAAAATGTTTTGGCTCCATTCACTGCTATTTCCTACTATAGTTTCTTCTATTTTTTCTTTCTCATCTTCGGTTTTTCCATTATAATTTGCAGCAAGAAAATATTGTTCTTTCCATTCATCTTTAAATTCAAAGTTATCGGGAACTAGTACAATTCCTGTATTGGTGTGACTAGTTGACATCATAATATATCCACTTTTACATTCCTCGTATTTTGGATGATACTTTTTCCCATTTATCTCTATTATTGTTCCGCTTTTTAAGCCACCATTTCTAAGTTCTACCATGGAATCAAAATCACAAAGTACCATATATTCATCATCAGCTAAACTATATTGTTCATTGCCGTATAGTGCAGCAATTTTGTTATAATCAGAGATTTTTATAATGGTTTCTGGCATATGATAAGTAAGCATAGCAAATTGTGCTTTTGCTGTATCAAAATAATCTCCTAAGCTTACCTCCCATGTCCATTCTGGTATAGCATATATTGGAATTTCTACAATATCTTGTAAAAGGTTCATATCGTATCCATTGTATTCCAAACTGTAACTAACAGGATTTCTTGAATCTTCTTTCTGTTCATCAGTATAATATACGGTCTCTCCCGTATAGTAATTTTCATAACTTTCAGGTAAATTTGCCGTTTTATATAAATTTAAATCAGCAGGAGTCATTTCTTCTAAGTCTTTTGACATCGTATTTTTTAATGATAAACTACTAGATAGAACTGTAATTGTTACAAATAACATTAAACAAATTACACTCATACTAACAACTGTAGTATTGATTTTATTATTAAGTTGTCTTAGTACAAACATATTTGTTCCTTTTAAATATGTTTTTTTCCTTGATTGTATCATTTTTAAAATAAATCCAGATAAAGACCAAAATACTAAAACAGTTCCAATAATACCCATAATAATAGGACCTAACATTTTTTCTATTGTGTTTAAATTACTTATACCAGCTGTTACTTTCCAATATGCATATCCAAGAATACAAACAGCAATTATAAGTATAATTACTGATACAATAGGGTTTTTTATTCTTATTTTTTCATTCTTTTTTGTTGCTGTTAACAAATTAATCAACTTATATCTTGAAATGGTTAATGTATTAAAAATCATTACTGCTAAATACATAATGGCAAAATACACACAGGTTTTTATACAACTATTCATTGAGAATACAAATGTATACTCTGTCATATCTGCCTCAAATAATTTCGCTACTAATATTGACATAAATTGAGAAGCAAAAACACCTACAAATAAGCCTACAATTAATGATAAAAATCCTACTAAAATTGTCTCAAGTAAAATTATTTTAGATATTTGTCTTCTTCCCATTCCTAATGTCATATAAATACCAAATTCTTTCTTTCTTCGATTAATCAAAAAATTATTCGCATACACAATTAAAAATCCTAAAATGATAGCAATAAATACAGATATCACTCCTAACATATTTATCATCAATTCAATAAGGTCTCTCGTGGATTCTGATACTTCTAGCATTGCTTGTTGACTATCTAAAGAATTAAACATGTAAAAAATCGCTACACCTAATACTAATGTTAAAAAATATATCGCATAATCTTTTATGCTTTTTTTCATATTTTTTACAGACAATTTAAATAACATCGTTCAAATCACCCCCGAGAAGTGTTTGTACCTCAATTATTTTTTCAAAAAATTGCTTTCTTGTGTCATTTCCTTTTATCAATTCATTAAAGATTTTTCCGTCTTTAATAAAAATTATTCTATCTGCATAACTTGCTGTAAAAGCATCATGTGTTACCATTAAAATGGTGGCTCCTAATTTTTGATTTAAACTTTCAAATGCCTCTAATAATTGTCTTGCTGATTTGGAATCTAATGCACCTGTGGGTTCATCTGCAAGAACTATTTTGGGATTTGTAATAATAGCTCTGCAACTTGCTACTCTTTGTTTCTGCCCTCCTGATATTTGGTAAGGGTATTTTTGTAATATATCTCTAATTTCAAGTTTTTCTGCTACTTCTTGTACTCTTTTATCAATTTCATTTGCATTCACTTTTTGTATGGTTAACGCTAAAGCAATGTTTTCATATGCTGTCAAAGTATCAAGCAAATTAAAATCTTGAAAAATAAATCCTAACTTTTCTCTTCTAAATTTATTTAAACTATTTCCTTTTAATTTGGTAACATCTTGATGATCAATAAGAATTTCTCCTGCTGTTACTCTATCAATTGTAGAAATACAGTTCAAAAGCGTAGTTTTACCAGAACCTGATGCTCCCATAATTCCTACAAACTCTCCATACTCAACATTGAAACTAATTCCAGAAATCGCCTTTGTTAAATTAGATTTGTTTCCATAGTATTTATCCACATTTTTTACCTCTAGTACATAACCCATCATTAAATTCTCCTTTCCATAACTTAATTATGATTATAAAACTTTTTTCTTTTCTTTGCCAGTAATTAATCTTACACTAAAATTACATTTTTGTAAGACTTTATAGAACAGTAAAATAAAAAAAGCTCGTTAAAACGAGCATGCACACATGTCTTTCAATTTTTATTGAAAATTCGTATAACTATTTTTAGGGAAAATTAATCTTACTTCAGTTCCTTTGTCCTTTTCCGAATTTAATTCTATCCCTAACCCTAAACGATCGCATAGTTTTTTACATAAATATAGACCAATTCCTGTGGATTTTTTTCCCATCAATCTTCCGTTATCTCCCGTAAATCCTTTTTCAAAAACTCTTGTTATTTCTCCTTTTTTTATTCCAATTCCATTATCTTTTATATATAAAATTACCTTGTCATTTTTTTCTCTTGCAAATAATTCTATTTTTTTATTGTCATCTCTCGCATATTTAATGGAATTTTGTATAATCTGATTCAGAATAAATGTCGCCCATTTGCTATCTGTATAAACTTCTTTTTCTAAATCATTCAATTCCAAGATTACTTTGCTATTGAGTAATGTGCTTTTATTTTTTAATATAGCATTATTTACTATTTCTTTTAAATTTGTTTTGGTAATAATATAATCTTTTTCTACTGCATTACTTCTTGCATAATACAATGCCTGTTCTGTATAATTTTCTACTTTATCTAATTCTTCTTCTATACTCTTTGTCCATTTTGTTTTATTATTTTCAATTATCATTTTGCTTGTTGCAATTGGGATTTTGATTTCATGAATCCATAATTCTATATATTCTTTATAGTCTTCTTGAATATGCTTATAATAATTTACATTTTCAAGCATTGACTTTCCTGTCTCCTGCAATATCTCTTTTAAAATTTTTCCTTCATAGAAATCAGGTGTTTTTATTATTTCTGAAATCAAATATTTTTCATTTAATTCTCTTAAATTATTTTTTAATTCTTGATAAAAAGTTTTTTTCTTTCGATACTCTATAATAAAAGCAATTCCTAATACAATGATTAAAATCACTGCCGTATACAGTCTTGGAATAAAATCTATCTGATAAACTAATAATAAAATTTCTATACTTATGATTGCTAGTAATGTCATTACAATTAACAATATTTTATCTTTTATAAAGTAACTAAATTTCATTTTAATAAATACCCTTGTCCCCTTCTCGTTTCTATTTTATCCATTAGTCCTAATTCTTCTAGCTTCGTTCTCAATCGTTTTATATTCACATTTAATGTATTATCATCTATAAATTCTTCGCTTTCCCATAAATAATCCATTATCTCATCTCTGGATACAATCGTATTCTTATGTAAACATAAAAAATATAAAATATTATATTCATTTTTAGTTAGTTCTAACTTCTTACCTTCTTTTTCTATCACTCTTTCTGCTGTATTTAAAACGAATTCATTACAATCTATTCTTTCTAAATGACTCCCTGCATTTTGATTCCTTTTTATCAATCCCGTTATTTTGGCAAGTAATATTTGAATGTTAAAAGGTTTTGTTACATATTGATCAGCTCCACCATATAAGCTCATTAATTCATCTATTTCGTTATCCCTACTTGTTACCATAATAATAGGCACGTTAGATTGTTTTCTTACTTCTTTACATACAAATTCACCATCAATATTTGGTAAATTGATATCTAATAGTACCAACTCTACTTGCGATTTTAATATGTCTTCAATAGTATGATCAAATCTATCTAAAGAAGTAGCATCAAAGCCATTTTTATTCAAAAATGTTTCTAATTCATATCGCAATTTTTCATCATCTTCTACTATTAAAATTCTAGCCATATATTAGCCTCCCTATTATTTTTAAAAAGACTACAGTTATTGTGTAGTCTTTTTTCTATACATTAAATTTAAATAGTACAATATCTCCTTCTTGCATAATATAGTCCTTTCCTTCTTGTCTTACTAAGCCTTTTTCTCTAGCTGCTACCATACTACCTTCTTTCATTAAATCATCATAAGAAACAATTTCTGCTTTAATGAATCCTCTTTGAATATCAGAATGTATTTTTCCTGCTGCTTCAGGTGCTTTTGTTCCTTTTTTGATTGTCCACGCTCTTACTTCTGGCTCTCCAGCTGTTAAAAAAGACATTAATCCAAGTAAGTCATAGCTTGCTTTAATTACTTTATCTAATCCAGATTCATCTAGTCCTAATTCTTTAAGCATTTCTTTTTTATCTTCTGGCTCTAGAATTGTAAGTTCTTCCTCTATCTTTACGCAAAGTGGAATTGCTTGTGTATTTTCCTGTTTGGCATATTCTTGTACTTTTTTTACATTCTCATCTTGTTCTACATTTCCTAATTGCTCTTCTGAAACATTAGCTATGTATAAAATTGGCTTTGCCGTTAGAAGAAATGTATCTTTTAATGTTTCCTTTTCTTCTTCTGTTAAGTTTACTGTTCTTGCTGTTTTCCCTTCTTCTAAAGCTTTTTTAATTTTTTCTGCTGCATCTACTTCTAATTGATATTTTTTATCTGCTTTTAAAGATTTTTTTGCTCTGTCTATTTTTTTATCAATGGTTTCCATATCTGCTAATATCAATTCAATATTAATTGTATCAATATCTCTGATTGGGTCTATGCTTCCATCAACATGAACCACATTCGGATTTTCAAAGCAACGTACCACTTCTAAAATCGCGTCTACTTCTCTAATATGAGATAAAAATTTATTTCCTAATCCTTCTCCTTTGCTTGCCCCTTTTACTAAGCCTGCAATATCTACAAATTCAATCATTGCTGGTATTGTTTTTTGTGCATGATACATTTGTGTTAACTTTTCTAATCTTTCATCTGGAACAGCAACCACACCAACATTAGGCTCTATTGTACAAAATGGATAATTGGCACATTCAGCTCCAGCATTTGTAATACTATTAAATAATGTACTTTTTCCCACATTTGGAAGTCCTACAATTCCTATTTTCATTTTTACTTATTCTTCCTCTCTAAAAACTTTAATTTATCCTTTCATTCCTTGCTTAATATAGTCAATTTCTTTCTCTGCGTCTAATCTTAAAAATAAAGGAATACCTTTTTCAATGACTTGTATATTTTTCAATTTGTCATAATCTTTTAAACTATCCCATGTAACATTTTCTTCATCCTGAATTCCTAGTTGTTTTAAGATATTTGCTGATGTTTCTGGCATAAATGGTTTTACTAAAATCGCTACTTTTCTTAAATTCTCAACTAAATGATACATAACAGATTCTAGTTTTTCTTTTTGCTCTTCTTTTGCTAATACCCATGGTGCAGTTTCATCAATATACTTATTTGTTCTAGAAATTAAATTCCATATTTCTGCTAAGCTATTTGCAATGTGCATATTCTCAATATTTTCTTCAACTTCATAAATTTGTTTTCTTGCAAATTCCTCTATTTCTTCATCTGGCTCATTAATTCTGCCTTTATATCCATGTACTTTTCCTTGAAAATATTTATTTACCATTGCAATGGTTCTATTTAATAAGTTTCCTAAATCATTGCATAAATCAGAATTAAATCTTTCAACAAAAGTTTCTGGACTGAATTCTCCATCTTGTGCATATGGCATTTCTCTTAATAAGAAATATTTGGTAGCATCTAGTCCATAACGATCAATTAATAATTCTGGATATACAATATTTCCTTTTGATTTTGACATTTTTCCATCTTTCATCATAATAAAGTTATGAGCAAATAATCTTTTTGGTAGAGGCAAATTTAATGCCATTAGGAAAATTGGCCAATAGATAGCATGAAAACGTATAATATCTTTTCCTACTATTTGTAAATCAGCGGGCCAATATTTTTTAAATAAAGTCTCGTCTTCTGAACCATAACCTAAAGCAGAAATATAATTGGTAAGGGCATCTAGCCATACATAAATAACATGTTTTGGATTTTTAGGTACTTTAATTCCCCAATCAAAACTGGTGCGGCTTACACATAAATCTTCTAAGCCCGGTTTAATAAAATTATTAAATATTTCATTTTTTCTAAATTCTGGTAGAATAAAATCTGGGTTTTCTTCATAAAACTTTTCCAATTTTTTTTGATATTTTTTCATGTTAAAGAAATAGGATTCTTCTTGCATTCTTTTTACTTCTCTTCCACAATCAGGGCATTTTCCATCTACTAATTGTGTTTCTGTAAAAAATGATTCACAAGGGGTGCAATACCATCCTTCATACATACCAAGATAAATATCTCCATTATCCATCATTTTATCAAAAATTTTGGCAACCACTTTTTCATGTCTAGGTTCTGTGGTACGAATAAAATCATCATATTCTATATGCATTTTCTCCCATAACTTTTTAGCATCTCTTGCCATTTCGTCTACATGTTCTTGTGGAGTTAATCCTCTTTTAGTAGCAATTTCTTGAATTTTTTGACCATGTTCATCTAAACCTGTTAAAAATCTAGTATCATAACCTCTCATAGCCTTATATCTTTTCATAGAATCTGCAAGTACAGTGGTATATGCTGTTCCTATATGAAATCTTCCACTTGGATAATAAATTGGAGTGGTAACATAAAATGTTTTTTTGTCCATAATAAAACCCCCTTCTTATTCCGATACTACACTATTATACTATATTTTTGGAAAAAGTAAAGGGTTTTATACATGATAATTTTGTCCTATCATAGCATTAAGTCGAGCAATATATTTTCTCTATTTTAATTTCAACCATATATACCTATATTTTGAAGCAAAAGCTCGAACAGCCTTCTGCTGCCGGATTACCCCTTGAACCTTGAGAGTTTTGCGGATAAAATATAGGTATATATGGTTGATTTTCTGTTTTCTTAACTTAACTATTTTTATTTAATCCTAGTTTATACTATTATTTTTTAAATTTACAACAAGATTATTTGAAAATACATAATTCTTTTTTCTTATCCATTCTCCATTTTCTTTTTCATCTGTTGAGGTATAAGGAACAATGCTTACATTCTCTAAATCTGGAATCGTTTCAAAAGCAATATATTCTGTTAATACCATAGTTGCGCCATAAAATTCTTTAGCAGTGCCAATATCTCCTTGTTCCCATTGTTCTACTGTTCCATCTGCATAATAAATCTCCCTTTTAGTCTCATAGGAAATGCAAGGAATTATTTCTCCATTTTCATTTCTTACCTCATACTCTTTGATAGGAATATAATCTGGATGCCTTGTATTTTCTAAACTTGCTAAACTTACATCTTTTCTAACAGACGTCAATTTTACAATAGTTTGTAGTGGACTAACTGATACTTTTTCTATTTTTGTGGTCATTTTTTTATAAGTAGTTTCTTGTTCTTCTTGTTCAATCACTTCTGTATGATTTCTGACTGGGTCTTTCGTTAAAGGAATATCTAATTTCCCATTAAAAGTAATATAGCTTCCTGTATCCCAATTTTTTAGAATAGCATTTGAAATAGTAATAGTAAAATCGTTTTTTTCTCCTAATTCTTTTTCTGTCAAAAAGTGCATTTGATATACTTTATATTGCTGGTCTGTTACCTTTTCAATTTGTTGTACACTTCTTGGTCTAATCCATTTTTCTTCTCCATCAATAATGACATTATAGTTATTGGGTAATTCATCATGTTTTTCTGTGTTAAATGCAATATCAAATTCTAAGTCTCCAAGATTTGCATTTGTATTTCCATTAATAACTTCTTTTAATTTTGCAATGGCATCTTCATTTAAGTTTAAATTAAATTGCAATACTACAAATCCTTCATCGCACACGCTTCCTTCTAGCTCTAAAGTTGCTCCTGCAGCTTGTAAATATTGTCCACTGGTTGGTACAAAATAATTTTCATACTCGTCTGAAAAACGGATTCCCAACCATTCTAAAATAGGTTTTCCATTTATTGTTCCACCCATACTTGCATATACAGTGATAGATAAAATTGATGCAACAACAATTCCTAAAAAAATAGTTAAGACAGGTTTTAAATGAAATCTTTTTTCTGTTTTCTTTTCTTTCTCTCTTTGTTTTATCTTCTGATATATATCTGCAAGATATTCTTCATTATTTTTAAGCATTGATCTCCCCCTCCTTTTCTATTATAGTTTTAAGTGCTTTTCGTGCTCTATGAATATTTATTTTCACTTGTGCAAGTGTTTTATTTGTTATTTTAGAGATTTCCTGATAGGAAAAGCCTTCAATATCAGCTAAATAAATTGCTATTTCATAGTTCTTTCTTAGTCTTTTTATTTTTTGAATTAACTCTAAATTTTGTTCATATAGAATAACCTCATCTTCAACATTTTTTTCACTTTCTATTTCCAGTTCTTCTATATCCATTTCATGTTTTAATTTTTTTAGGTAATTAATTGCTTTATATTTTCCAATTGTATAAAGATATGTTTTTAGACTAAATTTTGGATTATATTTTTCTTTTTTCAAGTAAAAATCAACAAATACTTCTTGAGAAATATCTTCCGCCAATTCAATGTCTCTTACATAACGACTAATAAAGGCAATTAATCCATTTTTATAATTTAGTACAATACTATCAAAAGCTCTCATATCTCCATCTAAGAACTTTTGATATACTTCTTTTTCATCCATGTCCTTTCCTCCTATCTATTTCTTATTCTATTACTTTTAGATAAAAGTTACAATTTAAAAAAGAGCAATTCATAAATTTTTATGATTTACTCTTTTTCGAACATTGGGAACATTCTTATCTTATTTTTTTATTATCTAGAATCATATATTCCTTTAATTTATTGATATGGAATGTAACTTTCAGGTAAGGACTCTCCTTCAATTACCATTAGGCCTTCTATATAGGATTTATGACACATTATTACAAGAGCATATTGTCGAGGTCCTGTTGTAATTACTGAATTCCCTTTATCATTTTTCGTTTGTGTTAAATCTCCACTACGTCCTCCACTTTGGGTTATACCAGTAATTGTTCCCACAAAACTTCCTTGCTGACTACTTGAACCTATTGCATATGTTGTATATGGTTTAACTGGAATTGCCATTAAAAAAGTTTCATAATTTGAATTTGTATTAGTATCAAATAATGCAATAGTATAATCTTCCATATTGACTTTCATATTTTGTCCTGGTCTATATTCTGTTGTTGTATTCCAGTTTGTATTTATCAAATTCTTTAGTTCAGGATAAAACTGATTATATTTTACAACGTATGCTCCACTTTCAATACTTCCACTTTCTACACTTCCCTGTTTAACACCAGCCGCCTCAGCTTGATCAGTAGTATTAATTGGAGTAATAACATCTCCATATCTGACCACACTTATTGTTGAATTTTCTCTATTTATTATAATACTTGAAAAATCGCATGCTCCTATGCTTATATATCTATATCCATAACTTAAACTCGTCTTAAATCCAATTTCATTGTTTGTATTATTCCAATGTGTATGTCCACTTATAAAGGCAATTACTTCTCCTTTTCCCTTAGTAGTATAATCTACATTAACGTCATAAGAAAAATCTCCTGATTTGTCCATAAAAATATCATCTGTTATGTATCCTCCATCCCCATTCAATACACATTTAGTTCCATTTTTATACGCATTTATTATTGACAATAAAATATCATGATTTCGTATAAGTGCATCTCGTGTTCCAAATCTTTCCCCATCATTTTTTGAAGTATCTAATGGAACATGCATCAAGAATAAAGCAGCCCAATCATCATTCATAGAATATAAACTATTTGCTACAAAATTTAGTTGTGCATTTCTAATTGCATGCCCACTTCCATAAGATGAGTATCGATAAGAATATAAATATAATTGAGGTTTTGTGCCATATGATTCATATTCTTCTTTACTAATTAAAATGTAGTTATCATTATTTTTTATAAAATACTCTCCTTTATCCCAATTTAAATAATTTATAGCATTTTTCCCTATAGGTTTATAATCTATATAATAAGGAAAATCCTCTGTATCTAATACAAATACTCGAATCTTTGATTTTTCATCATCATAGAAAAAATAATTACTATTTGGATTGTTTGTGTCTTTAACAATATTTCCACCATTATTAACTATTTGATTCCATTCTACATCATTTATAATTTCATCTTCTTGATATGTTCCTCCATATTCATACGAATACCAACCATTATCGTCATGATTTCCACGTGCAAAAAAAACAGGAACATTTGTGCTATTTCTTGTTTCTGTCACAAGAGTATTTAAATCATTTATTGCATTTGACTTAGAATTTTTTCCTGCTATACAGTCGCCAAGATTTACTATAAAATTGGCTTTATATTCATTTGCCAAATTTCCCATAATTTGTGTAGTTTGTATTTTTTCCCCATTTGTACTCCCTTCTGTTAAATCCATATGCATATCTGAGGTAACAAAAAAAATAAGATTGTTATTTTCATTTCTATTCGATGTGTAATTATTTAATAAATCTTCAACTTGTTTCAATTTTTCATCTTCATCATTTTTTGACTGTTCTGTCTTTTCCTTAGCTTCAGATACTTTTCTTATAATTCCATTACTATCTGTCAATATTGAAATAGTTACTCCCGCTAGGATTAATAAGACAATAACTGTTATGATTAAACTAATCAATGTGATTCCGCAGTTTTTTCTAAATTCCTTCATAAAATCCCTTCTCCTCTTCTTATGTTTTTTAATATTTTAGCATTCATTTGAATGCTTGTCAAGGCATTCGATTAAATTCATGATAAAGTTTTATAGGGTGTTATAATATGTTTTTAAAAAGATTAAAAGATATTAGAGAAGACCATGATTTATTACAAAAACAAGTTGCCATTGCTCTTGGCATTACTAGGCAACAATATGGTTTGTATGAAACTGGAGAAAGAAAGTTGCCAATTGATAAATTATATATGTTAGCCAAATTCTATAACACATCATCTGATTATCTTTTGGAATTAACTGATGAAATAAAACCATATCCAATTGCAAAAAAATAATGATAAATTATCTTTATCAAAAGTGTTAAAAACTAAAAATAAATATCTACCAATTAACTGATAGATATCTATTTTTTACGTTTATAATTTGTACTTATAATCATTCCTATTCAGATATTTCTTGTGGCATATTTTCATATAATGGAATGATAAAGTTTAATGGTGCGTCTACAGTATTAGATGCTTCATAAATTTCCTTCATATTGCTAGCTTCTGATTGTGGTGCCAGTAAATTTTGCATATATTGGTGTGTATATAAACTGTCATCTTGATTTACCACATCAAATTTTTGTAAATACAAGGTATTTTGTCCTACACTGATATATCCTTCTTTTACAAATTCCACACCACCGATCAATGCTTTTTCTACACTATCCCAACCTTGTTCATATGCATATTGTGCTGCATTTTGAATAATTTCTTGTTGTGAATTTCCAGTCGCTCTTATATTAAATAAATTATATACAATCGTCCCATTATATTCGTAGCCTCTCGATAAAGTAGTTCCATCTCTTCCCTGTTCTTGAATTAGTCTAGATGCAATAAAGTATGGGTCTAAATTTGCTTTCTTTCCTGCTTCTATCAATGCTTCTGAAATACTATCTCCCTCTAGAAAAGAGCCTTCTGTTATTTCATTAATTCCCTCTTTTGTTTGTGCACCTTCTACATATTTTAGTTCAGCAAATTGAAAAATATTTTCATTATTTAATATATTTCTAGGGTCCATTTGATGTTTTATTGCTTTATCTGATGCGCATAACCATGTTCCGTTATCAAAGGTCCTATCTTTATCAATCTCGCATCTCCAATCTTCAGGATACTTAGTAGAATCTGGTATCAAATTCGTTGGATATTCTGTATTGTCTTTATGCCCCTCATTTGCTATTACTTCATTCCAGTCTAATCTTGTATAAAATAAAGTAAAAGTCCAGTTAGGGTGCTCCTCTTGTAAAGCATCTATTAGTTCTTCATATCCAGGATATTTACTTTCACTTAAATTCTTTCCATTATATTCTACATACTTTTGCTTTTGACTTTCTCTTATCCATACAAAAACTAAGCAAATTATCAGAATTAAAATAACAACTATTGGAACTATTATTTTTACTGGTTTAGGAATATGATGAATTGCATTTTTTAATTTTATTATTAAATTATTGATGATTTCTCTAATCTTTTCTCCACTCATGTTTTTGATTATATCATTTTTTTAATAAATTACAATACAAATGACTAAAAAATTCTATGTTATGAACCCAAATATTATGAAAAATCTTTACAATTGCCTTATTCCCTAGTATAATTATGTATTGTAAAAGAGGTAATTTAAATGACAAAAATATATGATTGGAAAAATAATATAAAAGAAAA
>CALXQB010000016.1 GCA_944390445.1 uncultured Clostridia bacterium
TAGAAAGAAGGTTTATTTGTGAAAAAGTACAATATAGAATATTCAAAGGAATCTAAACAAGATTTAATAGGAATAAAACAATATATTAAATATAATTTACAGGAACCAGAAATAGCTAAAAAATTGATTTCTAAAATTAGAAAAGAAATAAATGCTTTGAAGGATAACCCTGAGGTATTCGCAATAATAGATGACGATATAATTAAAAAACTAGAAATAAGAAAATTAATAGTAGATAACTATATTGTATTTTATAGAATAAAAGATAACAATATTCAAATAGTTAGAGTTATGTATGGAAGAAGAAATTGGATAAATTTATTATAATATCTAAGCGACAACTTACAATTTTGCCGTAAACTTGAAGCATTTTTCAAAAAAGGGAATATACTACTCACATGAGTAAAATACAAAAATATTTGTAAAAATACTACACAAATAAAAAATAATGTGATAAAATAATTTAGGTTTTTTGTTTAAGATAAAAATAATAAGAAAACAAAAGTTCAATTTAAGTACATTAATAACTTTACATAAGATTTTTTGGAGTGATTTTGGAGTAATCGTTTCTAATTGCGAACTTCGAAAACCCTTAAAAATCAATAAAGTTTTGGTAAACTAAAAAATGGCTAAAGTAAGTCTTAAGAGGCTAAAACCATTGAAAATAAAAGAAAAAATTAAAGGAGGTAAGAGTATGTCTCGGACACAGTAAATGGCATAACATTCAAGCAAAAAAAGGAAAAGCAGATGCGGCAAGGGGAAGAATTTTTTCTAAAATAGGTAGAGAATTACTCATGGCAGTAAAAGAAGGAGGCGCAGACCCAAATAGTAATGCAAAACTAAGAGATGTTATTGCAAAAGCGAAAGCAAATAATATGCCAAATGATACAATTGATAAGGCAATTAAAAAAGCCTCTGGTGAAGATAAAAATAAGAATTACGAAGAAGTAACATATGAAGGTTATGGAATTGGAGGGGTAGCTGTAATTGTTGAAGGTTCTACAGATAATAAGAACAGAACAGCAGGAGACGTAAGACATATTTTTGATAAATTTGGTGGTAATTTAGGAACTTCTGGTTGTGTATCTTATTTATTTAATAAAAAGGGAATCATTGTAATCAGTAAAGAAAATTGTAAACTTTCAGAGGAAGAACTTATGTTACAGGTTATTGACTTGGGAGCAGAAGATTTTGAACCTGAAGAAGAATACTATCAAATTACAACAAGCCCAGAAGATTTTTCTAAAATAAGAGAAGCATTAGAAAAGGAAGGTATTTCATTTGAACAAGCAGAAGTTCAAATGGTACCAACTACATACGTAAAATTAGATGCCGAACAAGCAAGAAAAATGCAATTATTGATTGATAATCTAGAAGAACTAGATGATGTATTAGAAATTTATCATAATTGGGAAGAAGAATAGGAATATATAAAAAGGAGAAGCATATATTTATAATAGGCTTCTTTTTTTATTGCATAGGAAAAAGACAAGCCTAGAAAAGGTGATAAAAAATGAAAGAACTTTTAAAATATTTTTCAGAAAAAATAAAAGCGTGTTTGGAAAACGAAGTTATGGATGAAAAGAATTTGGAAGAAATAAGATTAAGAGTAAATAGGCCGATTATATTGAAATATAACCAGCAAGAAAAAATGCTTTCCTATACTGTAAAAACAGAGGACATCTTAGAAACATTAGAACATATCTGTGAGAATTCCATATATGCTTATCAAAAACAAATTGCAAGTGGCTATATCACTATTAAAGGAGGACATAGAATTGGAATTGCTGGAAATGTTGTTATGGAAGGAGAAAAAGCAGTTCATATTAAATATATATCTAGTTTAAATTTTAGAATTGCAAGACAAATAATAGGATGTAGTAAAGAATTTTTACCATATATACTTGAGGAAAATAAAGTACAAAATACACTTATCGTATCACCACCTGGAGCAGGAAAAACAACAATTTTAAGAGACATTGTAAGAACACTTAGTAATGGAACCAATACTTTTTATGGGAGAAACATAGGAGTTGTAGATGAAAGAGGGGAAATCGCAGCCAGTTATAAAGGAATACCACAGAACGATATGGGGATAAGAACAGATATACTAAATGATGTTAGTAAAGCATTGGGAATGAAAATGTTAGTACGAGCTATGGCACCAGAAGTAATCATTGCAGATGAAATTGGTTGTATAGAGGATATTGAAGCCATAAAATATGCTGTTTGCTCTGGAGTGGCAGGAATTTTTACAGCACATGGAGGAAATTTAAAAGATTTGACATTAAATCCAGCATTAGACACTTTAATCAGTAGTAACGTAATAGAAAAAATCATTTTTTTGCAGGGGAGAGGAAAAAGAGGAAAGATCGAGAAGGTTTATTTTTTAAATAAGAATAGAAAGGAATATATGTTAGAAGAATGCTGATTTTGACTTTTGTGGAATATTATGTTGATATATTACTATAGGAGGGGTTTTATGGCCTATAGAGATGAAGTAAGAGAATTTGTAATTGAAAAATATAAAGATAATTATTCTGTAAAAGCCATTCAACAGCTTTAAAAAAGAAAAATAGCAGAAAAAACAATTCTGCTATTTTTTTTGTTCTAAAATTCGTACAAGCTGCATATAAATTATATAGAAATTATAAATAAGAGGTAAAAATGTTAGGAATTAAGTTAATCTTATATGGTCTTATATTAGCAGTATCAAGTTTTATAGGAATTACCATTGCACAAAAATATAATAATCGAGTAAAAAATTTAAGGGAAATGAAAAAAGCATTAAATCATTTTAAAACCAAGATAAAATTTACATATGAACCAATTCCTGAAATATTAGAAGAAATGATAGAAAGTGTAACAGGAGAAACTAAGCAAATTTTCATAACTGCTCTTGAAAAAATGGAAAATAAAAATGCAGGAGAGGCATGGAATGAAGCAATTGAAACAAGTAATGTTACGTTTGAACAAGAAGATAAAGATATTTTAAAAAATCTTGGAAAACTATTAGGGAAAACCGATATAGAAGGACAATTAAGCGAAATTGAGTTAACCTCTTCATTCCTAGACACACAAATAAAAAAAGCAGAGCAAGAAAGAGAAAAAAATGGAAAACTATATAAAACATTAGGAGTAATTACAGGGATTGGAATTGTAATTGTTTTAATTTGAGAAAGGAATGGTAACAAATATGGATATTAACTTATTGTTTAAAATTGCAGCAATTGGAATTTTGGTTGCAGTACTACATCAAGTTTTAGTTAGAGCTGGTAGAGAAGATCAAGCAATGATGACTACTCTTGCAGGATTAATTATCGTATTAACTTTAGTAATAAAAGAAATTAGCACCCTATTTTCAACCGTAAGGACCATTTTTAATTTGTAAAAGGAGACTTACTTATGGAGATTATAAAAATAATAGGGGTACGGATTAACTGCAGTTATTATCATTATGATTTTAAAACAATATAAACCAGAATTTGTAATTTATGTATCTTTAATTACAGGTGTTATCATTCTTTTTTTGGTTATGGACAAACTAGCAGGAGTTGTCAATCTGCTGTCAAGTTTAGCAAGCAAAGCTAATATCAATACACAGTTTTTAGGAATTATCTTGAAGATAACGGGAATTGCAATTTTAACAGAATATGGTACAAGCATTTGCAAGGACACAGGAGAAACGGCAATTGCAAGTAAGATAGAACTTGGAGGAAAAATCATTATGATTGCACTGTCCATCCCTGTTATAAGTGTTTTATTAGAAAGTATTCTAAAAATATTACCATGATAAGGAAAAATTTGAAAAGTATTAATTTTTTCCGAACGAATTCTCACCTTGCGAAGGGAATGATAAAAATGAAAAGTGTAAGATGGAAAATAGGAATATTCTTAGGTATTTTTTTTCTTATATGGATCAACCATACAATTTCTTATGCTACAGATAATGAAGTTTTAGAATCACAGAAAAAAGCAGTTGGAATTCCAGAGTTTATAGAAGAAGCAGAAAATTATACAAAAGAAACATTAGAAGGAACAGGAATTAATCCAGAAGAAGTTTTAAATGAGGCCATAGAAGGAAATGTAAATCACTCTAAATTAATAGGATTTTTATTTAGAATATTAGGAAATGAAGTAAAAAATGCAGTTACCACAGTAGGAATTATATTAGTGATTATTGTAATACATAGCATTTTGAAAAGTATTAGTGATGGTTTGGAAAACCAAGGAATCTCAAAAGTTATATTCTATGTTGAGTACATATTAATAGTTACATTAATCATGGCTAATTTTGCAGATATTATCAAAATGGCAGTAGGAGCGATTTCAAGTTTAGTAGACATTACGAATTTGTTAATTCCTATTTTAATTACCTTAATGATTACAACAGGAAGTATTGTTTCTGCAGGAGTTGTACAACCAGTTTTACTATTTGCAGTATCATTTATTGGAAATATTATTAATAGTTTAGTTGTTCCCATATTAATGATATCTACAGTACTGAGTATTATTTCTAATATTTCAGATAAAGTACAAATTGGAAAGCTATCTAAATTTTTTAAATCTAGTGTCGTTTGGACATTAGGAGTGCTGTTAACAGTTTTTGTTAGTATTTTAAGTCTAGAAGGAAGTTTAAGCAGTAGTGTAGATGGAATAACTGCTAAGACAGTAAAAGCGGCAACATCAACCGTAATTCCTGTCGTGGGAAAAGTACTGGGAGATTCGGTAGATACTGTCCTGGGTTGTGCAGGAATCTTAAAAAATGCATGTGGAGTTTTAGGTGTTATCATTATTATTGCTATTTGTGCAATGCCAATTATAAAATTAAGTATTTTAACAGCGGTATATAAATTGGCAGGAGCAGCTGTAGAACCAATTGCGGATGAGAAAATTGTGAAATTACTAGAACAAATGGGAGATACCTTTAAGATTTTATTAGCAATCTTATTTTCTGTATCTACTCTTCTCATTATTGGAATTACAATTGTAATTAAGATTTCTAACAGTAGTATGATGTATCGATAGAAAGGAAAAAAATATGATACAGTGGATTAGTTCGTGGGCAAGTGGAATTGTAGTAGCAGTTGTTTTAGCTACATTAATTGAAATGCTAGTACCAAACGGAAATAATAAAAAATATGTAAAAACAGTAATCGGAATATTTATTTTATTTTCCATTATAGTACCTATTATTGATAATTTAAGTTCAACTCATGTAAGTCAAGAGCTTGATTTGGCCATAGAGGAACAAGAAAAAATAGAAGGAATTGATACCAATAAAAATATAGAAGAAATCTATCGAAAAAACATGGAACAAGATATCAAAAATAAATTACAAGAAAAAGGATATCAAATAGAAATTACAGCATTAAGTATTCATTTTGTAGAAGGAGTAGATTATGGAAAAGTAAACCAAATTCATCTTAAGGTAATACAAGAAAAAGTAGACGAATCTAATACAATAAAAACAGTAGAAAATATTGAAAAAGTAGAAATAGCAATTGGAAATCAAGAACAACATGAAGAGGAAACAATAAGTGAAGAGAGTAAAAAAGAGATTCGAGATTTTTTAATAGAAGAATATAAAATAGAAGAAGAAAATATTTATATTGGGTAAAAAGGAGGAAAAAATGTTAAAGGAGAAAATACAAGGGTTTATCGCTAAAAAAACAGAGGGGAATGCTAAAAGAAAAACAGAAAATCTAATTGCTTTTTTAATCATATTAATTGTTACGATTGTTGCTATTAATATGATATGGAAGGAGGATAAAAAAGAAGCAAAACAGGAAGAAAATGCAAATACATATAAAACATTGGCGAGTGTAGAAGAAACACATAATACAGAAAACACGGAAAACGATTTAGAAAAAAGATTAGAAGCAATTTTAGGAAAAATAAATGGAGTAGGAGAAGTAAAAGTTTTAATTACTTATTCAGAAAGTAATAAAACAGTAGCAATGTATAATGAAAATTTAAAGCAGAGTTCTACAGAAGAAAATGATACGAGCGGTGGAACGAGAAAAATTACGGAAACAGATACATCTAAAGAAATTATATACAAAGAAGAAAACGGAGAAAAAGTACCTATTACAGAACAAATTGTTATGGCAAAAATTGAGGGCGCTGTGATTACAGCAAAAGGAGCTGGAAATGCCAATGTAAAGGCAAATATTATTCAAGCCGTTGAGGCAGCAACGGGAATTCCTACCCACAAAATACAAGTATTTGAAATGAACTAGGAGGTATTTTATGAAAAATTTAAAAAGAAATCAATTTATTGTAGTGGTATTAGCCTTAATGCTAATAACAGCGGGATACCTTAATTTTATTTCACGAAATGAGGCAAATACACAGACAGCTGGTATTATAGAGGAAACAGCTCTTGCTGAAATAGGAGACGCAACTTTGGTAAGTTCAAATGCAGTTCAAAGCGAAAATATAAATGAAGAGATGGTAGAAAATACAATAGAAACACAAGAAAACACAAGCATAGAAACCACACAAAATACAATAGAAAACGATTATTTTGCTAGTTCTAGGTTGGAAAGAGAAAAAATGTATTCACAAATGTTAGATAGTTATCAAACAATATTAGAAAGCAGTGAAATCTCAGATGCACAAAAAGAAGTATCTCAAACAGAAATTAATAAAATAAACAACACAAAAAATGCAATCATGATAGCCGAGAATTTATTAAAAACAAAAGACATAGAAGATATTATATTACTAGTAAATGATAAAAGTATTAATGTGGTAGTCAAAACAGATAAACTCTCCCAAGATAAAGTAGCACAAATTCAAAACATTGTATCAAGAGAAATGAATGCTGAAATAGATAATATACATATAACAGAATATAAATGAAATTTTGGGATGTTCCTGAACTTTAAGGAACATCCCAAAATTTCAACACCAAGAAAAGTAAAAACTTGCATTATTTTTAAAAACACTTGAAAAAAAAGAGAATATGTTGTAGTATTATAACTAATAATAACCGTAATGAGAAAGGGGTATTTTTTTATGTTAAAAAAAGTAGCAATACTTGCAAATGGGGGAGACTGCTCTGGTTTTAATGCTGTTATCAGAGCAATTGTAAAAACCGCAGAAAAAAATGGTGTAGAATGTTATGGATTTTTAGATGGTTATAGAGGATTATTAAATAATGATTTTGTAAAATTAGAAACATCTGGATTAGCATCAGGAATTCTAAACAAAGGTGGTTCCATTATAGGTTCATCTTTAAATGCCAATGTTTTTAATTATAAAGTGGAAGAAAATGGACAAGTAGTATATAAAGATTTATCAGAACAATGTATTGAAAATGTAAAAAAAGATGGGTTTGATTGTATTTTTACACTAGGAGGAGACAGCACACAAAAATCAGCAAGGGACTTTGCTGTAAGAGGTCTAAATGTTATTGGAGTACCAAAAACAATTGATAATGATGTCGCATGCACAGAGATTACCTTTGGATATAATACAGCAGTTACAGTTGCAACAGAAGCAATTGACCGCTTACACTCTACAGCTGAAACACACAACAGAATTATGTGCCTAGAAGTTATGGGAAGAAATGCTGGCTGGATTGCATTAGAATCAGCCATTGCAGGAGGAGCTGATGTAGCTTTAATACCAGAGATTCCATTTGATATTCAAAAAGTAGCAGATGCTATCAAAGCAAGACAAAAAGAAGGAAAGAACTTTAGTGTTGTAGTTGTAGGGGAAGGTGCTACCTATAAAGATGGAGAAGTAGTTGTTAAAAATGTAAGAGATGGCGGGGTTGGCGTAATTAATACACAACTAGGAGGCATTGGAGAAAAAGTGGCACAAGATTTAGAGAAATTAACTGGTCTAGTAAGTAGAAATACAACATTAGGTTATATGCAAAGAGGTGGAACTCCAACTGCTTTTGATAGAGTTTTGTCTACTAAATATGGAGCAAAAGCAATGCAACTTGCTTTAGAAGGAAAATTTTCTACATTAGTAGTAATTAAGAATGGAAAACTAGACTATGTTTCTTTAGAAGATGTAGTAGGACAAAACAAAGAAATTGGAGCTGTAGGTAGTGGAACAAAAGAGGCTAATGCAAAATTAGTAACTATGGATGATGATTTAGTTGTAACAGCAAGAAGCATAGGAATTTGCTTAGGTGACTAAAATAAATTAGATAAATATATTCAAAAGATTCGGGGTAGCAAAGGTGCTGCCCTTACAGTTTATAACAAATGAGTAGGAGTTAAGCTAATTTTAGAAAAAGGATGGTAAAAATGATCGATTTTAAAGATAAAATAGCGGAAAAAATAGGCAATATCATAAATATGGATATACAAGAATTAAAAAGCTATATCGAGATACCAAAAGACAGCACCATGGGAGATTACGCTTTTCCTTGTTTTAGACTTGCCAAAGAATTAAAAAAAGTGCCTAATATGATTGCAAATGAATTAAAAGATCAATTAGCACCTGATGAAGTAGTGGAAAAAATAGAAGTAGTAGGTGGGTATTTAAATTTTTATATTGCAAAATCATTACTTATAAAAACTGTATTAGAAGAAATCGCAAAAACAGGAGATGATTATGGAAAGCAAGACATAGGAAAAGGAAAGAACGTTGTAATTGATTATTCTTCTCCTAATATTGCAAAACCTTTTCATATTGGACATTTGCGTTCTACCGTAATTGGAGGAAGCTTATATAAAATTTATCAATTCTTAGGTTATAAAAGTATAGGAATTAATTATTTAGGAGATTGGGGTATTCAATTTGGAAAAGTAATGGCTGGCTATTCTATGTGGAAGGATGAATATGATTTCTCTAAAAGCGAAATTGATGCCATACTAAAAATATATGTAAGATATAGTAAAGAAGAAAAAGAAAATCCAGAATTAACAGATTTAGCAAAAAAATGGTTTAAAAAGTTAGAAGATGGAGATGAAGAAGCAAGAAAAACATGGGAATGGCTAAGAAAAATTAGCCTAGAAAATTACGAAAAAACCTATAAACTATTAAACTGTAAATTTGATTCTTATCATGGTGAAGCTTACTATAATGATAAAATGGATAAAGTAGTAGAGGAATTAGAACAAAAACACTTATTAGTAGAATCTGAAGGAGCTAAGGTTGTTATGCTAGATGAGTATGATATGCCTCCATGTATTATCATTACATCTAGTGGGACAACCATATATGCAACAAGAGATTTAGCTGCTTTAAAAGACAGAATAGAATCATATCATTTTGCAAAGGCATTATATGTTGTGGGGAATGAACAACAACTTCATTTTAAACAAATTTTTAAAGTATTGGAATTAATGGGATATGAAGAATATGCTAAAAATTGTGAACATATACCATTTGGACTAGTAGTAGACAAAAATGGAGAAAAAATAGGTTCTAGAAAAGGAAATTCTGTTTCTTTAGAAGAGATTTTACAAGAATCCATAGAAAAAGTAAGAAAGATTATAGAAGAAAAAAATCCACAATTACAAGATAAAGAAGAAATTGCAAGAAAGGTTGGTGTAGGTGCCATTATTTTTAATGATTTGGCAAATAGTAGAATAAAAGATGAAATTTTTGATTGGGATATGTTGTTAAACTTTAATGGAGAAACAGGACCATATATTCAATATATTTTTGTTAGAACAAATGGAGTAATAAAAAAAGCTGGATATGTGCCAGAAATAAAAGAGGTGGAGATAGAAAAATTATTAGATAATGAAGCAGTAAATACAGTAAAATTACTCTATGCTTTTGGGGAAACTGTGAAATTGGCAGCAGAAAAAAATGAGCCATCTATTTTAGCGAGATATTTAATTGATCTATCACAAAGTTATAGTAATTTTTACAACGAACACAAAATTATATGTGAAGATAAAAAAACACAGGATGCAAGATTGTATTTAACAAGCGCTTGTGGAAGGGTAATAAAAAAAGGTGCAGAATTGTTGGGAATGGAAATGCCAGATGAAATGTAGAAATGAAGGAGGAATAAAATGAAGAAACCAGAAATTTTAGCGCCAGCAGGGAGCTTTGAAAAAGCAAAAATTGCTTTTATGTATGGAGCAGATGCTGTATATGCAGGAACAAGTTCTTTATCTTTGAGGTCAAGAGCTGAGATGGAAGATAATGATTTGTTTAGAACCATTGAATATGCACATAGTTTAGGAAAAAAAGTATATGTAGCAATTAATATTTTTGCTTGGGATGAAACTTATGAAGAGGTAAGAAAACAAGCGAAAGCACTAAATGAACTAAAAGTGGATGGCATTATTGTAGCAGATGGGGGAGTGCTAGAAGTAATAAAAGAAGAAGCACCAGATATCGATATTCATATTAGTACACAGGCCAATACAGTAAGTTACCATGCTTGTAATTTCTGGTATAAAAATGGAGCAAAACGAATTATTCTTGCAAGAGAACTAAACAAAGAACAAATTAAAGAAATTGCAAAACATAAACCAAAGGATTTAGAGTTAGAAATATTTGTACATGGTGCAATTTGCTTTGGATACTCAGGAAGATGTTTTTTAAGTGATTTCTTAGCAAGTAGAAGTGCAAATTTAGGAGATTGCGCACAAAGTTGCAGATGGGCATACCATGTTTATGTGGAAGAGGCAAATAATCCAGGAAACTTAATGCCAGTAGAAGATGGAAAAGAAGGAACGCATATTTTTTCATCTAAAGATTTATGCCTAATAAAAGAAATGCCAGAAATTCTTACTTTAAGAGTTGATAGTTTAAAGATAGAAGGAAGATTAAAAACAGAATATTATCTAGCAACAATCGTAAATGCTTATCGTTGTGCCATTGATGAAGCAGCTAAAAACCCAGAAAACTATGATGCAACTCCGTATTTAAAAGAAATTGAAAAAACAAAAACAAGAGGATTGACCACATTTTATTTCAATGATAGAAATAATAAAGATTTTCAAGAATATGATGGCAAACAATATAATTTAGAATATGAATATGCAGGAAGAGTAGTAGAATATGAAAAAGAAAAAAGTTTAATTGAAATAAAAAATAAACTACAAATAGGTGATAAATTAGAAATCATTATTCCAGGGAAAATAGAGCCATATCCTTTTGAAATTGACAAACTATGGGATGATGAAACAGGAGAAGAAATATCTCAAGTAAATCCTGGAAAATTAGGACAAAAAGTAAAACTAAAAATACCAATTCCTGTAGAAGAAAATTGGATGATGAGAAGAAAAAAATAGGATAGTTATCCTGTTTTTTTTCCTATCCAGATACCTAATATTAGTAACAAAATGGAAAGTACTCCTAAGCTATTAAATGATAAAGGTTCATACAATACAAAAATGGATCCAGCAACAAAACCGAGTAATAGCATAATAAGTTTGAGAAGAAAAATGTTCAAAACAATATTGAATTATTTTCAAAAAAAGAAAAGAACCAAGTATCAAGCCAATTCCCATAGGAAACAATACAGAAATATCTAATACAGAAATGGCATTCAAATAAAGGGAGTATACACCACACAACATCAGGATTACAGTGCTACTAACACCAGGAATAACAATTCCAGCAGACATAAGAAAACCAGCAAATACTAAAGTTAGCACATGAGAATTTTGAGAGGAAAAGGAGGGAATATATTCTTCAAGTAAAGTTAATCCAAGTGAAAGAAAAAAAGTAAGGAAAAAGAAAATACAATATAGAAATTTCCCTTTTTCTTCATTAGCTTTTTTTAGTAAAATGGGAACACTACTTAAAATAAGCCCAATAAAAGCAAACTTTGTAGGAACTAAGTAAGTGGCAAATAAAAACTTTAAAATATGGCTAAAAAGAACAACACCTATTCCAATTCCTATCAAAATTGGGAAAAGAAATAAAAAATTCTTTTTCCAATTTTGAAAAAAATGAATGATACTATCTACTAATTTATCGTAAAGCCCCAAAACAACACAAAGAACCCCACTACTGATACCAGGTAAAATGGCTCCACAACCAATAAAGAATCCTTTTATTACAGACATAAAAAACTTCATACTAGAATGTATGAAGTTTTTTTACCAAATATGATAAAAATTATCTTTCTTGTTCATCGGACTCTTGCGTTTTTTCTGGTTCGATTTCAAAAAAGTTTTTGCCATCAAAACCAAGTTGAGCTTCTTCTAATTCTTGACTATGATTAGCCATTTCGATTACGGAATTAACATAGTCTCTAACATTATTTCCTAGAACTAAGATATTTTCTCGATTGACAATGTCTTTTAATGTATTATTAGAAAGAAATTTAGCATTATATTCTCTTAAATTCATTAAAGCTTCTTGAATTGGTGTATCCTTAAAAGATTCAAGAGGATATATCGCTTGGATATCTTCACCATTTTTTTGTTGCACTTGAATTTGACCACTAACATCAAAAAGAATTTCAATATTAGAGGAATCTTGTAAATTAAGTGAAGAACTAATTTTCGACCTTACAAGATCAATATAGTTTCCTACAATAGTATTAGAATTGGGAATAATATCATAGTTAACTAATCTAAATAATTCAGCTTGTTGTTCTTCATTAAGTCTTAAACCTGAGTTTTCTAAATCTACTATTGTTGAGTATCTCTGAATGGAAGATACAAGAGTAGAATCTAAAAGAGTTAGTGTCTGTTGAGAACCTTCATATGGTACTAATTCTACTGGTTTTCCTTTGCCCATTTTATATCCCACAAAACCACCTACTGCAAGAGAACCTGCCATAGCAAGGGCTATTAATCTTTTCAAGTTTTTCTTTCTACGTGAATCCATTCTTCTTTCCATATCATAAATAGAAGAAGATTTAGTTCCCGTTTTTCTAACATATTTTTCTTTTTGTAGTCTTTCATTTTTTGTGGTATCTCTACGTATTGGCTTTTTACTAGTTGTTTCTCTTCTAGGATGAGGTTGCCTTGTTGCATTCATATTTCTTTCTCTAGAAACAGAAGTTCTAGAATATCCGCCTATATTGTCTTTCCTTCATAAATTCTGGAATGTCTGGTTCGAATCTTTTTTCTTCTTTTTTTACTTCTGGTTCTTCTCCTTTTTTTTCTTCCTTTTTCACTTCTGGTTTTACCTCTGATTTTACCTCCGATTTTACTTCTGAATTAACAGTTGAAGCTCCTTCCCTTTCAGGAAAAACTTTTGATGTTAATTCTTCTGGCTTTTTTTCCATATTCATACCTCCTTTTTTTCTTAGGTAAAAAGTACAGTTAATGATACATCCTTATTATACCATATTTCGGTAAAAAATGCAAAAATACATTGACAAACCAGAATTTTTAATAGATAATAATGTGGTAAAAGGAATGATATACTAAGGAGGAATTTAAAAATGTACGTTTTTAATAGAGTAACGGTTATGCCACAATTACCAGAAAAAATAGAAAGATTAGAAGAAATTGCCAACAATTTATGGTGGTCATGGAATACAGATTTTTTGAAATTGTTTAAAAAAATTGATTTAGCATTATGGAATATATGTGGAAAAAATCCAGTAAAATTTCTAAAACAAGTATCACAAGAAAATTTAATAAAAGCTGCTAATAATGCAGAATTTGTAAAAGAATATGAAAAAATAGTAAAAAATTTTGATGATTATATGAATAGTAAAGATACATGGTTTTCAAAAACTTATCCAGAAAGTAAAGATACAATTGCCTATTTTTCAGCTGAATATGGATTAGATGAGACAATTCCTATTTACTCTGGAGGACTTGGAATTTTATCTGGAGATCATTTGAAATCTGCTAGTGATTTAGGTTTGCCTTTTGTTGCAGTTGGATTATTATATAAACATGGTTACTTTCACCAAAAAATTAATAGTTATGGTATACAAGAAAATGAATATCGTTATTTAGACTTATTTAATATGCCAATTCATCCAGTGAAAGATAAAGATGGAAATGATTTAATTATATATGTAAGATTCCCAAGAAAGAAAATTTATTTAAAGGCATGGCAAATTAATGTAGGAAGAGTAAAATTATATCTTTTAGATTCTGACATACCAGAAAATACAGATGATTACAGAAATGTAACTTTAAAGCTCTATGGTGGAGATAGAGAAATGAGAATACAACAAGAAATTGTACTTGGTATGGCAGGTGTACATTTATTACAAATACTAGGAATAAAACCAACCGTATATCATATGAATGAGGGACATTCTTCTTTTGTAACAGTAGAACTAATAAAAGATGTAATCGCTGAAAAGAAAGTTTCTTTTGCAATGGCAAAAGATATTGTTTCTAGTAAAACAATTTTCACAACACATACACCAGTTCCAGCAGGAAATGATATATTTGATATTTCATTAGTAGAAAAATATTTTAAAAACTTCTGGGGAAGGATGAATCTAAATAGAGAAGAATTCTTAAAACTTGGAATGAAGACGAATATCACAGAATTAGAGCCTACTTTTAATATGGGAATTTTAGCATTAAAAATTGCGGGAAAGAAAAATGGTGTAAGCAAATTACATGGAGCTGTTTCTAGAGAACTATTCTCAGATGTATGGCCTAACATTTTGCCAGCAGAATCACCAATCACACATGTAACAAATGGAGTACATACCTGTTCATGGCTAGCTCCAAATATAAAGGAATTATACAATAAATATTTAATTCCTTATTGGCAAGATAATATTCAAGATGAAGCAGTATGGAAGAAAGTAAGTAATATACCAGATGAAAAGTTATGGACAGTACATATTGCAAGAAAAGAAAAATTAATGTCTTTGGTTAAAGAAAATATAACGAACCGTTTAAAAAACAGTAATGTTAGTTATGAAGAAATCAAGAATATAACAGAACAATTAAATCCAAATGCATTAACAATTGGTTTCGCTAGAAGATTTGCGACCTATAAAAGAGCTACCTTGATTTTTAGAAACTTAGAAAGAATCACCAAAATATTTAGTGATACACAAAGACCAATTCAATTAATTTTTGCGGGGAAAGCACATCCGGCGGATAAAGAAGGTCAAGATTTAATCAAATATTTGCACGAGGTTTCTATGATGCCACAATTTAAAGGAAAAGTATTTGTGGTAGAAGATTATAATATTGCTTTAGCAAGATATTTGGTAAGTGGTGTAGATGTATGGTTAAATAATCCAAGAAGACCAATGGAAGCATCTGGTACAAGCGGACAAAAAGCAGCGATTAATGGAGTAGTAAACTTTAGTATTTTAGATGGATGGTGGGCAGAAGGCTATAATGGAAAAAATGGCTGGGCAATAGGAACAAATGCAGAATATGAATCTTATGATATACAAGATAATGCTGATAGCCAAAGTATTTATGAAATATTGGAAAATGAAATCATTCCTGCATATTATAATAAAGATAAAAATGGAATTTCAGCAGAATGGATGCAACTCATGAAGAATTCTATTATGTCCAATGCTGGCAAATTTAGTACATCTAGAATGCTGGTGGACTATACAAATGAACTATATATGCCACTTTGCAAGTTAACTAATCAATATTATAATAGTTTAGAAGAAGTTGCTGCATTTAATGAATGGAAAGAAAACTTATATCATAACTGGGATCAAATTGAAATTACACAAGAAAATAATTTAGAAAACGAAGTCATAAAAGCAGGAGAAAGCATTCATGTAGAATGCCAAGTAAAGTTACCAAATTTAAAATTAGAGGACATTCAAGTAGAAGCTTATTATGGCAAAATATTAGATAATGGAACAATAGAAGAAACAAAGGCAATACCAATGAGTTTAAAAGAAGATGATAATCCAGAGGAGAGAATTTATAAATTTGAAGCTACAATTGAATTGGAATCTGGAGGAAACTATGGTTATACCTTTAGAGTAGTACCACAAAATAAAATGATATTAGATTATCAAAATTTAGATTTAGTAAAATGGATAACAAAATAAATAGTAAATAATTCTTTTGATAGGGTCGGTCTTGACCGACCCAATTGTAATGAGAAGGATTTATCTCTATTTCAAAAATAAAGAAAGGATTGTTGTAAATGAAAAAGACAAAAATTGTATGTACAATAGGACCTGCTAGTGAAAAGGTAGAAACATTAAAAGAACTAATTCTTGCTGGAATGAATGTAGCGAGAATTAACTTTTCACATGGTGGAATTGAAGAACAACAGACAAAAATAGATAATGTAAAAAAAGCAAGAGAAGAATTACAAGTACCTGTAGCATTAATGCTAGATACGAAGGGCCCAGAAATTAGGACAGGGAAATTACAGTCAGCACCAGTTGTATTAAATGAGGGCGAAACCTTCATTTTGACAAATCAGGATATCATAGGAAATGAAAAGAAGGCATCTATTTCATATAAACAGCTATACAAAGAAGTAAAAATTGGAAGTAGAATTTTAATAGACGATGGATCAATTGAAATAGAAGTGGAAAAAATAGAAGGAGAAGACATTTTCTGTAAAATTCTTCATGGGGGAGAATTAGGAAATCGAAAGAGTATCAACTTACCAGGAATTAGTATTAATTTACCTACTCTTACGGAAAAAGATGTAAATGATATTACCGCTGGAATTAGAGAAGGATTTGACTATATTGCTGCATCTTTTGTAAGAAGAGCAGATGATGTAAACCAAATTAGGAAACTATTAAAAGAAAACGGTGGAGAACACATAAAAATTATTTCTAAAATAGAAAACAGAGAAGGAATAGACAACTTTGATGAAATATTAAGTGTATCTGATGGAATCATGGTGGCACGTGGAGATTTAAGTGTTGAAGTACCAATGGAAGAAGTGCCAATCTTACAAAAACAATTTATCAAAAAATGTTACTATGCAGGGAAACCAGTTATTACAGCCACTCAAATGTTGGAATCTATGATTGAAAATCCAAGACCAACAAGAGCAGAAGTAAGTGACGTGGCAAATAGTGTTTTTGATGTAACAGGTGCGATTATGCTTTCTGCAGAAACAGCAATGGGAAAATTTCCTGTAGAATGTGTAAGAACAATGGATAAAATTGCAACTACGATAGAATCTTCTATTAAATATTGGAAGAGATTTAGAAATAGAATTTATGAGGTGGACAGCTGTACAAATTATGAATTTAATATTAATCATTCCATTTGTGCAACTGCTATGGATATGGATGCAAAAGCGATTTTCGCTTATACAGAAAAGGGAGATACGCCAAGAATTTTATCAGGATTTTCTCCAGCATGTCAGATTTATGCGGTAACCTATAATGAAGTCACTTACAGACAATTAGCACTTTCTTGGGGAGTATGCCCAATATTATTAGAAAAAGAAGAAGTAATTGGAAGTATGTTGCAAACAGGAATTGATAAGAAGAAAAATGAGGGAGAATTGCAAGCAGGAGATACTATTGTAATTGCAGGTGGTGGAACTGTTATTTCTAATGCAGAAGAAACCTCTCCAATTAATAGAATGATTGGAGGAGTTATAAAAATTTAAAAGGAGATGGAACAATGCCTAAAATAACAGAAGAATTGAAAAAAGAAGTAAATGAAAAACTGAAATTTATAGGCATCCATTTAGAAAAAATTCCGGAAGAGATAAAAAAACCAGATATATTAGAATTTAAACCATTAAAAACATATACAGACAAAGAACATAGAGTATATAAACATATACCCGTTTCTCAAATTCAGATTTTAGTAACGCCTAAGAATAGAGGAGCAAGTATCAAAGAAAAATATGATTCTGCCACTTATCTTTATTCATACTTTTTTCCACAAAAAGAGGAAGTGGCAGAAAAATATGCTACACTACTTAATATGTTGCATTTATCTTCTATAGAAGAAATAGAAAAAATAGAGAAAAAACAAAAACAATTTCAGAAAAAAATACCTTTTAAAGTTAAATATGAAGATGCTTACCTTTGGGAAATATACTATGATGAGATAACAAATCAATATTTTATGTTAGTACCAGGGGATAATCCTGGATACAATGAATTATTTTATTTGTTAAAAATGCAAATTGCTTTTGCTCAAAACAAAAAGAATGAGCCAATGATTTATGTACCAATTAATTTACTAAATTACAGCGACACCATTTTGACTAAAACGGAAATAAAAGATTTAGAAAATTATTTGTGGTTATTTACAGGAGACTGGGCAAATTTTTATGAAGTATATAATCAAAAAGAAGAATTAACATTGCATATTATAGGTAATACAGAGGTATATGAAAGAATCAAAACACATTATAAAATAGTGTTAAAAGATAGAGACGAGGGTAGTAAATTTTATAAAAAAATAAAAGCGCTATTTATTCTCCAAACGGAACTTTCTAATTATTATCATTTCCAGACAAAAATTAATGCAAAAAGTGAATTGGAGTTTTATCATCATAATCAAAAAATGGAATATGACCAATTAGCAGAATTTATAAAAAATGAAACAGTAAAGATCACAGAGCAAATCCAAAATAATTTCCAAAAAATAGAGAATTTAAAAGAAGAATTAAAGGAACTAAAGGATACAGTAACAGAGAAGGAAAAACAATATTTATTAAAACAAAAAGAAATTTCTACTTATTTACAATGCAAAAGAACTTTTTTAGGAAAAGTAAAATACTTCTTTAAAAGTAAAAAAACACAAAAAATGGAAGAGGTTATTTTACCAGAGGAACAGCCTCAAAAAGAGTATGGTAATATTAATTTACAATTGCTAGAAAATGTAGAGAATGAAAAAAATCGTTATAGTATTGAAAATTTAGTAGCAATTTATTATTTATTAAAACAACAAGCTAATATGATTACTAATATGACATTAGATTATAATGCATTAAAAATAAAAGATGAGAATATGGAATTAAAACTAAAAAATGCACAAACATATATAGATGAAATAAATGATCATAAAAAAAGTATCTTTGAATTCTGGAAATTTGCTAATAAAGACGAAAAAATGGCGTTAGAAGTAGGAAATGAAGTAGAAGAGAAAAGAGAAAAGATCACAAAAACTTTTCAATTCGAAACAGATATAGAAGAGTTAGGAAATAAAATGGACAAACTTCAAAGGGTGAAATTATCAAATGAAGAATTAAACAGTTTATTTCTAGCAAGTGATAAAGAAATATTAAAAGAAATTAATATAGAAAAGAAAAATAGCACAGAACAATTGCTTCAAAACTTAAAACAAGAAAGAGAACAAAAAGAAGAGGAATATGATATTGAAGTATATGATATTTTCGGAATGGGATTAGCAGACAGAACAAAAACGAAAAAATTAGCAGATAAAAAACATAGAGAAATAGAAAGAGATAAATTTAGAATTTTAAACTTATCTAGAAATACTTCAGAAGAAGAACTAAAAAGTGCATTAGAAAGATTTTCTCAATATCTAAAGGAAAGTTTTAATAAAATAAAAGCACCTAGTGATATTCCGATCTATTTTATTACTTCAGAGGAAATGAAGTTTAATCAATATCTTGTGGGAGACTTAGACGAAGAAAACGTATTAAAAAGTTTAACAGAGAAAAAAGGAAAGCTATATAAAGTTACCATAAAAGAAAGCTTACCAATTTTATTCTTTACCAATATTGTATATTATGATAATAGGAATAACACATTACCAGTAGGAATGAATGTATCAACAAAAGCAATGATAGATGGAACAAAATTGGAATTTGTATTAAAAGAAAAAGGTAAATTTAAAACAAATGCTTATTCAGAAAATACAGACATTACGGACAAATTAGAAGTAAAAGAAATTGAGTATTATGAATATGAAGCAAAAGAAAATTGAAAAAATCTATATTTCATCTAGACTATTTCAAAAAAATATGTTATGATGAAATATAGCAAATGCCTGAGTGGCGGAACTGGCAGACGCACACGACTCAAAATCGTGCGGGAAACCATGTGGGTTCGAGTCCCACCTTAGGCACCATAAAAATATTGCACTTTTCGAACGGTGGGACTCGAAAAGGAGTGGTATAAGTTTTGTGCCGGTTGAAGCCGGCACGAAACTTATACAAAAATAGTCCAGTGGACTATTTTTACGACGTGGCCCGGAGGGGAGTCCCACCTTAGGCAACAAAATTAGTTTGGACAAGCCACTAATTTATTAGAAGAAGTTGAAGAATTCAATT
>CALXQB010000017.1 GCA_944390445.1 uncultured Clostridia bacterium
TCACTTTCCTCTATATATTTTCTATTTTATATCCAATTCCCCAAATTACTTTTAAATATTTAGGTTCTTTTGGGTTTATTTCGATTTTTTCTCTAATATGCCTAATATGTACTGCAATAATATTTTCTGCCCCATAGCTTTCTTCATTCCATACGTTTTCATAAATTTGTTTAATGGAAAAAACTTTTCCCTTATTTTGTGTTAAAAAGCAAAGAATATTATACTCTGTTGGGGTAAATTTAACTATTTTTCCATCAATGGAAACTTCTTTTGTCATATCATTAATGACTAAATCTCCTGTTTTATAAATATTTTTTTCCTCTTTTTCCACAATATTTCCAAGTTTGGTATATCTTCTGATTGTAGAATTTACTCTAGCAATTAGCTCCATAGGACTAAATGGTTTTGTTACATAATCATCTGCCCCCATATTTAGTCCTAATATTTTATCATAATCTTCTGATTTTGCTGATAACATAATAATCGGCATAGAATATTGTTTTCTAATTTCTTTTGCTGTTTCAATTCCATCCATTTCTGGCATCATAATATCTAAAATAACTAAATGAATTTCCTGATTTTTTATTATCTCTAGTGCATCTTTTCCATTATATGCCTTTAAAATTTCATATCCTTCTTTACTTAAATAAATTTCTATGGCATTCACAATTTCTTTTTCATCATCTACTACTAAAATACGATACATATCATAATCCCCCTTAAACAGTTGTATTTTATCATATTTTTTCTTAAGAAAAAAGAGGCAGAATTATTAAGAAATTATTAATGTTTCATTTTATATGCTTTCCTTTTTTAATCTGGGTCGCCGAAGGCGGCGACCCTTACATATGCCATTAATGAATAATGAAGAATTTGTTGTGTAGGGTGTCGGCGCCCTCGCCGACCCATGCTTCGAAGAAATTGCAATAACCCTCGTCGCATAAAAGCGCATGATTACCATAGAAAAAAGAAGTGTTGCGTTTTCTTTTTCTAACACAACACTTCTTTCTGCTTATATCTTAAGACAATTTATTGATACTTTTCTCTTTTTACATAGTGAGTATGTAAAAGTTCATGTGCTTTATGACCTCCTGGTTCTACTAAATATTCTTGATATAATTGCTTAATAACAGGATTTTCATGTGATTTTCTAATTTTGCTTTTTTCATCTATAGTATATAAAGCATCTGCTCTTAGTTTTCTAACATCTTTGGTTGCTCTTACTTTTGCGGTCTTTATTGGTTGACCTCCTCCCATAATACAACCTCCTGGGCATGCCATAATTTCTACAAATTGATAATCTGCTTTTCCATTTTTTATTTCTTCCATAATAGTTTGTGCATTTCCTAGTCCATGTGCTACTGCTACTTTTACATCGATATCTCCTATTTTTATTGTTGCTTTTTTGATTCCTTCTGCACCTCTTACTTGTTCAAAGTCTAATTTTTCTAGTTCTTTTCCCGTTAAGCTTTCATAAGCAGTTCTTAAAGCTGCTTCCATAACACCACCAGTTGTTCCAAAGATAGCTCCTGCTCCTGTTGCTTCTCCCATTGGGCTATCAAATTCTGAATCTTCAAGTTCTGTAAATTCAATACCACCTTGTTTAATCATTCTTGCTAATTCACGAGTTGTAATAACAGCATCCACATTATCTAATTCGCCATTTTTCATTTCTTCTCTTTGACGTTCAAATTTTTTCGCAATACATGGCATAACAGAAACCACAAACATTTTCCTTGGATCAATTCCTTGTTTTTCTGCATAGTATGATTTTAAAATTGCACCAAACATTTCATGTGGAGATTTACAGGTAGATAAATGATCTAATAGTTCAGGATAATTCATTTCAATATATTTTACCCAACCAGGACTACAAGATGTAATCATAGGAAGTGTTCCTTTATTTTTAAATCTTTCAATAAATTCATTTGCTTCTTCTACAATCGTTAAATCAGCCCCTGTGTTGGTATCAAATACTTTATCAAACCCTAATTTTCTAAGTGCTGTTACCATTTTCCCTTGCACATTGGTACCAATTGGCATTCCAAATTCTTCTCCAAGTGCCACTCTTACTGCTGGAGCTGTTTGTACAACAATATGAGTATTTTCATCTTTTAACTTTTCCCACACAATTTCTGTACTGTCCTTTTCTCTTAATGCACCTACTGGGCAAGCCTCAATACATTGTCCACAAAATGTACAATTTACTTCATTTAAGCTTTTATCTCCTGTTGTTGAAATGCAAGATTCAAACCCTCTATTAATACAATCAATCGCCCCTATTTTTTGTACGTTTTTACAAGTTGCAATACATCTTCTACAAAGAATACATTTGTTAAAATCCCTTACAATGGAAGGAGATAAATCATCAATTTGATGTTTGTTTTTTTCTCCTTCATATTCTACATCCATTACATTAAATTTCATTGCTAATGTTTGTAGTTCGCAATTTCCATTTCTAGTACATGTTAAACAATCTCTTTGGTGGTTTGATAAAATTAAGTCTAGTACAATTTTCCTTGCTTCCATAATTTCTTTAGAATGTGTATGTACAATCATTCCCTCTTCTACTTTTTGTATGCATGAAGTAGCAAAACCACGTCTTCCTTCTACTTCTACAATACACATTCTGCAATCTCCTACTTCATTAATGTCTTTTAAAAAACATAATGTAGGAATATCTGCATTTACCATTCTTGCCGCTTCTAATATTGTAGTTCCTTCTGGTACTGTAACCTTTGTACCATCTATCGTCAAATTAATTTCCTTTTTGTCAGGCATTTTCATTCCTCCTTATATATTATTACCTTTCGTAATTTCTTCGAAGCACGGGCGATTAAAATCCCCCTACAGTTTTCTATATATTACTTTTCGCTACCCATATTATTTATTTTATCATGTTCCTATTTGGATATTGCATGGAATGGGCATTTGTCTACACAAGTACCACATTTAATACAAATATCTGGATCAATTCTATGTACTACTTTTGGTTCTCCTATAATTGCACCTGCCGGGCAATTCTTTTTACATATGCCACATGCCTTACATTTTTCTGGGTCAATCGTAATATTGGCTAATGCCTTACATTCTCCTGCTGGACATTTCTTGTCTCTTACATGTGCAATATATTCATTTCTAAAATATTTTAAAGTACTTAATACTGGATTTGGTGCTGTTTGTCCTAAACCACAAACAGAAGCTTTTTTAATACTTAATGCCAATTTTTCTAGTTTGTATAAATCTGATTCTTCTCCTTTTCCTTCTGTTATTCTTTCTAGCATTTCTAACATTCTTTTGGTACCAATTCTACAAGGTGTACATTTACCACAAGACTCATCTACTGTAAATCCTAAATAGAATTTTGCCAAGTTTACCATACATTTGGTATCATCCATGACAATTAATCCACCAGACCCCATCATAGAACCAATTTGTGCCAAAGATTCATAGTCAATTGGAGTATCTAAATGCTCTGCTGGAATACATCCTCCTGATGGTCCACCCGTTTGTGCTGCTTTAAATCCTTTTCCATTTGGGATACCTCCACCAATATCAAAAACAATCTCTCTTAAAGTGGTTCCCATAGGCACTTCTACTAATCCAACATTATTTACATTTCCACCTAATGCAAATACTTTTGTGCCTTTTGATTTTTCAGTACCAATAGAGTTAAACCATTTTGCACCATTCAATATAATTTTGGTAACATTGGCATAGGTTTCTACATTATTAATAAGGGTAGGCTTTCCCCATAATCCCTTATTGGCTGGAAATGGAGGTTTTACTCTTGGCTGTCCTCGTCTGCCTTCAATAGATTCTAGAAGTGCTGTTTCTTCTCCACATACAAAAGCTCCTGCTCCTAAACGAATTTCTAAGTCAAAATCAAATCCAGTATTCCAAATGTTTTTTCCTAAAATGCCATAATCTTTTGCCTGATTAATAGCGATTTGGAATCTATGTACTGCAATTGGATATTCTGCTCTTACATAGATATATCCTTTATTCGCACCAACAGCAAATCCCGCAATCATCATTGCTTCAATTACACAATGAGGGTCTCCTTCTAGGATACTTCTATCCATAAAAGCTCCTGGGTCTCCTTCATCTGCATTGCATACAACATATTTTTGATCTCCTTCTGCCATTTTTGTAAATTCCCATTTTTTCCCTGTTGGGAATCCTGCTCCTCCACGTCCTCTTAGTCCTGACTCTGTAATCGTTTTAATTACTTCCTCTGGAGTCATCTCTTTTAATACTTTCTCTAGAGCTTTATAGCCATCAAATGCAATATATTCATCAATATTTTCTGGATTAATCACACCACAATTTTTTAGGGCAATTCTTTTTTGTTTTTTATAAAAGTTTAGTTCATCTAATCTTTTTACAACTGTATTATCAATATCTTTACATAATAGTCTTTCTACTAATTTCCCTTCTATCAAATGTGTATTAATAATTTCTTCACAGTCTTCTGGAGTCACTAATGCATAAAAAGTATCTTCTGGTCTAATAATCACAATTGGTCCTTTAGCACAGAGTCCAAAACAACCAGTTTGAATTACTTTTACATTTTTTAAATCTTTTTCTTTAATTAATGTTTGAAATGTTTCAATTATTTGAGGTGAGTGAGATGAAGTACATCCTGTACCTCTACATACAAGAATATGTTTTTCTCTTGTTTTTGCATCTAAGTTAACCCTTAAATCTAACTCTTCTCTCTTTGTTTTTCGAATTTGATTAATTTCCTCTAGTGTTTTCATTTAAAAAGCCTCCTTTTTATAATATTTAATCTTCTTTCATATATTTATCTAATACCTCATCTACTATTTTCACGGTTGCTTTTCCATGTACTTCATCATTTATGGTAAAAACTGGTGCTAATCCGCATGCACCAATGCATCTCGTTGCTTCAATTGAAAATCTTCCATCTTTTGTGGTTTCTCCCACATCGATTCCTAATTTTTGTTTTACTCTATCTAAAATCTTTTCTGAACCTTTTACAAAACAAGCCGTTCCTAAACATACTGCAACATGATATTTTCCTTTTGGTTTTAAGGTAAATCTAGAATAAAATGTAATTACTCCATAGATTTCTGCCATCGGTATATTTAAATATTCTGATATTCTCATTTGTGCTTTTTCTGGTATGTAACCATATCCTTCTTGTACTTCATTTAAAATTTGAATTAAATTACTTTTGTCTTGTGTATATTTGTCCAAAATTTTTTCTAATTTTTCATCTTTTCCGTTGTTTCCACATTGACATGTATTACCCATTTTTTACATTCCTCCCTATCTATTCATTTCTATCGTTCCTTGTCGTTTATTATTTTTTATTGTAACTTATTTTAAATATTTTTACAAGTGTTTTTATTTTCCAGTAACATCCGTTTGAAGAAACTTTTTTCTATTCATCATATAATGCCTTATCATTCAGGTCACCGACAACGGCGACTCTCCCTACAGTTTTTAATTTCCTATTACATAAAATAAAAATGTAAGAAATAATTCCTACATTTCTATTCTATGTTCTTTCAAATTTAATCATGTTAATTTAGCTTTCTATTTCTATATAAAGAACCAATTGAGATAAAACCATATTATGTTGCATTAGATAATTACTAAAATGATAGTATATATATCACATGGTTTTTTAGAAATATCCCTAATGTTTACAAATAAAATGTAGTACGTGAAGAATATTCTTCATAACAGGAGGAAGGGGATATGTCTCGTCTTATACGTGAACTTGCCGTTCTTTTTCCTTCATAGCTTCCTCCACGAATAATTCTATTATCATAAGTAATATCTGCCTCTAATGTATATTCAGAAAAATTTCCTTCAAGATCATATATGTTTTTCATTTTATCTGACTCATTTTGTCCAGATAGAGCTGGACTTGTTGTTAGATTCCAATCTTCATGTTCAACCTGTGCTTTTTCACCTATAAATTTAATAACTTGATCATATTGGCAACCCCAAATCATTCTTGTTTTTAATCTATCATTTCTGCATGCCATATACAATCCATACCACGAAAATCCTCCGTAATAATTTTCTCCCCCAAACAATCCCCCTGTTAGTATTTTTTGACCCTTTTTACTTTCTCCATTTCCTCCTATCTCATATCTACCTATATAAAATCCTCCATTTTTGGCTACACTTGTTGCCATTTCAGTAAAATCACTTTTCAATTGCTCAATTGTAATGATTTTCCAATTCCCCCCCTGAAATTCATCATTATATTTGTCTGTATCTAGTAATTCTGGTTCACGATAAGTTGCACTGTATCTCTGATTTTTTTGAGTAAAATCCATAATATCACTAGGTCTATAACCATTTCCAGTATATAATCTACCAACTAAATCTGTTGCAGTACTTTCGTGTACTTTACATTTCAATATTCCTCCTTCTAATGTTAATTGGCACACACTATCTTCGCTATTGCTTTTGCACATTACCATACTATTAATATCTTTTACTGGTATCCATACATATTGATTTCTTGTTTTCATCGCTTCTTCATGATTTTCTTCAGTAACCGCTTCTGTTCCTTCATAAATTACTAATCCGTTCTCGGCCGTTTCTTCTCCTGGCACACTAGATGCTACAAATCCATCTGGAATAACAGCTCCATCTTCTCGCTTCTGATATGTTTGCGAATTATAATAATTATCATATGTTTCATAAATCTCCTCATCAGTTTGTCCCATTACATATTCTTCTGTTCTTGTATAAGAAGTGTCTGTTAGAACACTTACTACAACAATATCTTTCCCATTTTCTTGTTTAATAAAAAAATATGAGTTTGCCATATCTAGATTTGCTTGATAAATTCGAATATTATTACAGTATATTCCACTTTCTTCCATCTTATAGACATTTCCGCTCGTAAATGTTAATACTTTTTCCTCTTCATTTAAGCTAGCAATTCTATTCCCTATTTTTTTTGTTTCTTCTATCATATAAGCATTAAATTGATCAAATTGGGTTATATCTTTAGTCGTATCTGACATATTCACTACATTTCCATAAAAATAAGTAGTTAATAATGAAATTAATGCAACAATAATAACCATGGCTACAATATAAATAGAAAGTGCTACTAAGGTAATTCCATTATTTTCCCTTATTGGACAAATTACATTACTTTTTTTTCTCATTTCATTTTCCTTTCTTTTATATTTTTTATCTATTATCATAAAAGGTATTTCTACCATTTTATTTGATAATCCCTCCGCCTAATAAAACATCTCCTATAAAAAATACCGCTGATTGACCTGGTGTAATTGCTTTAACAGGATTTTCAAATTGTAATTTTATTTTGTTTGTTTCTATTTTTTCCACTTTTGCTTTTTCTTCTTTACTAGCATATCGTATCTTTACATTTATTTCAAGTTCTTCTTTCACAATTTCTGGTAAAAGTAAGTGTGGATTTTTTACAACCAATTCTTGTGAATAAATGTCTTTTTCTTCTCCAACTATTAATTCGTTTTTTTGAACATCTAATTTTATTACATATAATGGTACAGAATGTTGAATACCGCAATCCCTTTCTTTGTCCAATCGTATAATGGATTAGTCCTTTATGTGTTCCTAATACTCTTCCTGTTTTATCCACTATATTTCCTTGTTTTGGTTTGCCTAATACTTTTTCTAGGAATTCTCCATAATCATTGTCCGGAATGAAACATATTTCTTGACTGTCTGGTTTATTTGCAGTTTCTAGCTCATGCTCTTGTGCTATTTTTCGAATTTGTTCTTTTGTTTCAAAATCTCCCAATGGGAATAGTACCTTAGGAAGTATCTCTTTATCTATATAATATAATACATATGATTGATCTTTTTTTCCTGCCTTCGATTTTTTTATAACATATCTTTGATACTTTTCTTCATATTCTGTTTTTGCATAATGTCCTGTTGCTATGTATTCACATCCTAATTCTTGAGCCTTTTGATAAAAATAGTGAAATTTCATATATCTGTTACAATTGATACATGGATTTGGTGTTTTCCCATTTTGATAAGATTGAACAAAATTCTGAATTACACATTTTTGAAATTCTGTTTGAAAATCCAATACATAGTGCGGAATTTCTAACTGTTTACATATTCTTTTAGCATCTTCTATTGTAGAAGATGCTTGTTCTACATTTGGGTTTTCCCACAATTTCATCGTTGCTCCTATGACTTCATATCCTTTTTCTTTTAATAAAACGGCCGCAACGGAGCTATCTACTCCTCCACTCATTCCTAATAAAACTTTTTTCATATTCAACCTTTCATTCTTCTTTTCTTAATTCAATATGTGCTTCTTTTAATTGTTCTTCTGTAATTTTAGATGGTGCTCCCATAAGCAAATCTCTTGCTCTTTTATTTTTAGGGAATGGTGTAATTTCTCTTAAATTTTCTTCGTTTGCAATTAGCATAATAATACGGTCAATTCCAGGTGCTGCACCAGCATGTGGTGGTGTACCATACATAAAGGCATGATATAATGCTCCGAATTTTTCTTTTACAGTTTCTTCTGAATATCCTGCAATTTCAAATGCTTTTACCATTAATTCAGGATCATGATTTCTAACCGCTCCTGAAGCAATTTCGTATCCGTTACATACTAAGTCATACTGATAAGCTTTAATTTCTAATGGATTTTTATTTTGTAATGCTTCCATTCCTCCTTGTGGCATAGAAAATGGATTATGGTTAAAATCAATTGTTCCTTCGTCAGATAATTCGTACATTGGAAAATCTACAATGAAGCAAAAACGATAGGCATCTTTTTCTATTAAATCTAATCTTTTTCCTAATTCAATTCTTAATCCTCCTGCCATTTTTTGTACTTTCTCTTTTTCATCTGCTAAAAAGAAAACGGCATCTTCTGGTTGAATCTGTAATTGTTCAAAAAGACTTTGTTTTGTCGTATCATCAATAAACTTTGAAATACCTCCCGTTATGTTCTTGTTTTCGTCTACTTTTATGTAAGCTAATCCTTTTGCTCCTAATTCTTCTGTAGCAAAAACAGTTAATTCATCAAAGAATTTTCTTGTTTTGGCATTTGTTTTTGGTGTTACTATTGCTTTTACTGTTTTTCCTTTGAAACTATTAAATTCTGTTTTAACGAATAATTCTGTAACATCTTGAATGATAAGAGGGTTTCTTAAATCCGGTTTATCAATTCCATATTTCTCCATGGCTTCTTCAAATGGGATTCTAGCAAATGGTGCTTGGTCTACCTTCCAGTTTGTAAATTTTGAAAATAGTTCTGGCATTAATTCTTCAATCGTTTCAAAGACATCTTCTTGTGTTGCAAAACTCATTTCAAAGTCCAATTGATAAAATTCACCCGGTGATCTATCTGCTCTTGGGTCTTCATCTCTAAAACATGGTGCAATTTGATAATAGCGATTAAAGCCTGACACCATTAATAATTGTTTAAATTGTTGTGGTGCTTGTGGAAGTGCATAAAATTCTCCTGGATTTAATCTACTTGGCACTAAAAAATCTCTTGCCCCTTCTGGAGAAGAATTTGCTAAAATAGGTGTTTGAATTTCAGTAAATCCCATATCACTCATTTTATTTCTTACTGCTTTTATAATTTCTGATCGAAGTAGAATGTTTTTATGTTGTCTATCATTTCTTAAGTCCAGATATCTATATTCTAATCTTAGTTCTTCTTTTACATTTGGATTTTCTGTATTGATTTCAAATGGTAATACATTTTTACATTTTCCAAGTAAAGTAATTTCTGTTATATTAACTTCTATTTCTCCTGTTGGAATTTTTAAGTTTTTATTGGTTCTCTCAATTACAGTTCCTGTTACAGTCACTGTGCTTTCTTGTGTTAGGTCTTCTATTTTGTTACATGTTTTATCAAAAACAACTTGTACAATTCCTGTTTCATCTCTTAGGTCAATAAATTGCATACCTCCTAAGTCTCTAATTCTCTGTACCCAACCTGCTAATTTTACTTCTTCTCCAATATTTTCTTTTCTTAATTCCCCACAATATTTTGTTCTGTATGGATTCATTCTTTTCTCCTCCCTTTTTTTCATAACTTATTTTACAATATTTTTTTGAAAAAGTCTATAAAATTATTGAAAAATAGCGTATATTCTTATATAATATGTAAATCATATGAAATAAGATGTAAGGAAGGAATGGAGTAAAAATGGAGAAATTAACGATTAAAGATTTATATCAAAATACTGATCAATTTGATCAAAAAAAGATAACAATTTTTGGTTGGGTAAGAACAATTCGAGATTCTAAAACTTTTGGTTTTATTGAATTAAATGACGGTTCTTTTTTTCGTAATGTTCAGATTGTTTTTGATACCAGTTTAGCTAACTTTGAAGATATTTGTAAATTAACACTTAGTTCTTCTATTGAAGTTACAGGAACTTTGGTAGAAACTCCAGAGGCAAAACAACCATTTGAAATCAAAGCAACAAAAATTAATATTGAAAATGTCGCAGCATTGGACTATCCACTTCAAAAGAAAAGACATTCTTTTGAGTATTTAAGAACCATTTCTCATTTAAGACCAAGAACCAATACATTTAATGCTGTATTTAGAGTACGTTCTGTACTTTCTTATGCCATTCATAAATTTTTTAATGAAAGAAATTTTGTTTATGTGCATACTCCTATTATCACGTCAAGTGATGCGGAAGGTGCCGGAGAAATGTTTACGGTTACAAGTTTAGATTTGGAAAATTTACCTAAAACAGAAGATGGAAAAGTAAATTATCAAGAAGACCTATTTGGAAAACATGCTCATTTAACAGTTAGTGGTCAATTAAATGTAGAAACATTTGCACATGCTTTTCGTAATGTTTATACATTCGGCCCTACCTTTAGAGCAGAAAATTCTAACACTGTAAAACATGCTTGTGAGTTTTGGATGATTGAACCAGAAATATGTTTTGCCGATATTCAAGATGATATGAACTTGGCAGAAGAAATGATTAAATATATTATTTCTTATGTATTAGAAAATGCGCCAGAAGAGATGCAATTTTTCAATCAATTTATTGATCCTACTTTATTAGATAGATTACAAAATCTTCTCCATTCCGACTTTGGAAGAATTACCTATACAGATGCTATAAAAGAGTTAGAAAAAAATAACGACAAATTTGAATTTAAAGTATCTTGGGGTTGCGATTTACAAACCGAACATGAAAGATATTTAAGTGAAGTTGTATTTAAAAAGCCAGTATTTGTTATTGATTATCCTAAAGAAATCAAAGCATTTTATATGAAACAAAATCCTGATGGCAAAACAGTTGCTGCTATGGATTTATTAGCTCCTGGCATTGGAGAAATTATTGGTGGAAGTCAAAGAGAAGAAGATTATGAAGTTCTAAAACAAAGATTAAAAGAATTAGGATTACCTAAAGAAGAATATTGGTGGTACTTAGATTTAAGAAAATATGGTAGTGTAAAACATGCTGGTTTTGGTTTAGGTTTTGAAAGAATGATGATGTATTTAACTGGAATGCAAAATATTCGTGATGTTTTACCTTTTGCTAGAACACCAAATAATTGTGATTTTTAATATACGGGCATAGGCAAAGTGGCGGAGATTTCAGACAAAATCTTCGCCACTTTTAATGTCATTTAATTAAGGAAAAATTTCTCTTTTTTGATATCAGTCATATATACCTATATTTTAGAGCAAAAGCTCGAACAGCCTACAACTTATGGATTACCCCTTGAACCTTGAGAGTTTTGCGGATAAAATATAGGTCCATTCCTTTAAGTTAATGTCATTGCCATTCCTCTGTATCTCTCCTTTTATCTTAATATTGTCTACCCCATATTACCATATGTTTTGCTTTTTCTCCACAGCATACACAGGTATCTCCTAAATTTTCTTGTTCAAATGGAATACATCTCGAATGAGCTCCTGTTAGTTCTTTTATTTTATCTTCACAAGATTCTTTTCCACACCACATAGTTTTAACATACCCTTGATTGTCTTCCATATTTTTTATGAATTCATCCATATTTTTAGCAATTGTTGTTTTTTCCTTTGTTCTTTTTAGTACTTGTTGATACATATTTTCTTGGATTTGTTCTAATAATTCTCCCAATTTTGTTTCCATTTGTTCTAGTGATACTTCTACTTTTTCACCAGTATCTCTTCTTACCAAAACGGCTTTTCCTTGTTCTATATCTCTTGGTCCTAATTCAATTCTAACAGGAACACCTCTCATTTCCCAATCATTAAATTTGTAACCTGTAGAATATTGATCTCTTGTGTCTAATTTTACCCTATATTTTTGTTTTAGTTTTTCATAAATTTCTGTTGACTTTTCAATAACGCCTTCTTTATGACTTGCTATTGGCACAATTACAGTTTGAATTGGTGCTAACTTTGGTGGTAATTTAAGTCCTCTATTATCTCCATGTGCCATAATTACTCCACCAATTAATCTTGTACTAATTCCCCAAGAGGTTTGATAAGCATATTCCTCTTTACCTTGTCTATTTTGGAATTTGATTTCAAATGGTTTTGTAAAGTTTTGACCAAAATAGTGAGAAGTTCCTGCTTGAAGAGCTTTTCCATCATGCATTAACATTTCCACTGTTAAGGTATATTCTGCTCCTGCAAATTTTTCTTTTTCCGTTTTTTTACCTTTTAATACAGGAATCGCCAATAATTCTTCAATAATTTCCCCATAAATGTCTAACATTCTATGTGTTAGTGCTTGTGCTTCTTCTGATGTTTCATGAATAGTATGCCCTTCTTGCCACAAAAATTCTCTTGATCTTAAAAATGGTCTTGTTTCTTTTTCCCATCTAAATACATTGCACCATTGATTTAACTTAATTGGTAAGTCTCTCCAAGATGTTAGCCATTTAGAATACATGGTGGAAAACATAGTCTCAGAAGTAGGTCTTACACAAAGTTTTTCTTCTAACTCTTCTTGTCCTCCTATGGTTACCCATGCCACTTCTGGTGCAAATCCCTCTACATGTTCTTTTTCTTTGTTTAGCAAACTTTCTGGGATTAATACTGGGAAATAAGCATTTTGAATACCTTCCTTTTTAAATTTTTCATTAGCATATTCCTGAATTTTTTCCCAAATACTATAACCATATGGTTTTATTACAATACATCCCTTAGTATCTGTATAATCTGCTAAATCTGCTTTTATTACAATATCTGTATACCATTTAGCAAAATCATCTTCTATATTTGTAATTTCTTTTACAAAATTTTGATTATCACTCATTATTATTTTCCCCTTTCTGTTGGTTTTCTATATCTTCTATAACAATTTGCTCATTTTCATCTATTTTAATTCTCGGCAATTCTGGCAGTTGCTCTAAAGATGATACCCCAAATAATCTTAAAAATTCATCTGTTGTTTGGTATGTCATTGGTTTTCCAGGCAAATCTGCCTTTCCAGCATCTTCTATTAAATGATATTCTAATAATTTATAAATAGTAGCATCAGAACTTACCCCACGTAATTGTTCAATTTCTGCCCTTGTAATTTTGGGATTATAGGCAATAATAGATAATGTTTCTAATGCTGCATTAGAAAGATTTGGTTTTCCTCTTTTATCTAATAGAGGGTAAATATAATCATAATATTCTTTTTTCGTACAGAGTTGATAAGCATTATTTACTTTAATTATCTCAATACCTCTATTTCCTTCTGATAATTCTATTCTCATCTCTTCCAACACTTTTTGTACATCTTCAGGATTCCATTCTAAAATCATGGCAATATCTGAAATTTCTACAGGATTACCTGCTGCAAATAAAATTGCTTCTATGATTGGTTTTGCATTTTCAATTTTCATATAGGCAACTCCCTTCTTTGATAGCACACATATTATCGCATTTTTTTTACTTAGTGTCAAGGAAAATCCCTAAATTCACACCTTTACTTATCGATTCTATTTTTTAAGTTGTATTTTTTTACAAATTATGTTATGATATTTTAAATTTAGATAATGAGGTGGTAAATCATGTCTGATGATAAAGAAATTGAAGTTGTTACTGGAGATGGAAGCAATTTAAATCTTTCTCCTGTTTCTGAACACATTACCTCTTTAAAACCAAAGGCAAAAGAGGAAAACAGAAAGATTATTATTCCAGAAGTTATACAAAAAAAGAAGGAAAAGAAAAAGAAAAAATAGCAGATATTTCTGCTATTTTTTTATTAAATAGGAAAACTCTAAATTATTCTTTTTTTATTTATCATATGTTGTCAGGGAATTTCATTACAAATTACTTGTATTTCTAAAATCCAGTAGTCCGATAATATAAATTTTAGTAACAAATAATTCATTTTGAAGAATAAATTCATATTCTTCTTCTGTAAAAAATTTCTTATTTTCTTCTAAACGTTTTTTTATAAATTCCATAACTCCTCCTATTATTATCTTGACAATTCTTGTCTTAGAGTATATAATAGGAATGTATATAATTTTAATTATATACTCTAATAGTGGAAGAGATAGTTGTAGTTGGTAGCTGGACTATCTCTTTCTATTTCAATATGTTTTTTATTTCTTTTACCATTTTTTCTTTTACTTGTTTCCAGTTAAGTCCTTCTAAATATTGAATAGAATTACTGGAATAATACCCTTCTTTCTTTGCTATTAAATTCCACTTTTTAGAATTTGGAAATCGATCTTCAATTACTAATCTTCCTAATTTTTTTAATGTTTCACTATAGTTTAAAAAATTTCTTCTTCTACTATAATATTTTTCTAGAATTAAATTTAATTTTTCATCTGTTACTTCTTTTGTAAAATTTAAAAGCAAATATCTTAGCTCTTCTTTATCCATATTCTGTTGCTCCATCCATTTTTCTGAATAGAATCATAACATAGTTTATTTTAATTGAAAAGTCATGTTTCGACAAAATTCATACCATGAAATTATTATATACATAGAAATAAAAAATGTCAAACCCATTTTCGACAAATTTATTTTATTTTTATTGTATAGAATTTGTTCATTTCTATACAATTGTTTCATTTTTAATTTCTGTTATTACTTTTCCTCTTAACTTATGCCAGTCTAATCCTGTCAAATATTTTATTGTCTCACTATTTAATAATTGATGTTGTTTCGCATAATAATTCCATTCTTTAACAGTAGGAAATCGATTAAATTCTTTTGTTACTTTTTTTAAAGCGTAAAAAGAAGATTTATATTCCATTTTAAGAGCTCCCCTCTTAGTCATTATAATATAAATCTTACCATTCGTCTATAGTTACAAAAGATTTTTAATTTCTCTAATCAATGAGTATGGGTTACCTTTTTCTTTTTCATAATTTTCAATTTTTCTTTTAATTTCAATTAATTTTCTAAAATGCGTTACTGCTCGTTCTTCTGCTTCTGCTAATTCCTTTTTATACCTTGTTTGAAATAGCATATTTTCTCCCCTCTCATTGTGCTTTTTAGTAATCTTTCCGAAGAATGGACGATTAAAATCGCCATTACAGTTTTATAAATTACTTTACACTATCTTTGTTTTATCATATCACTTGCATTACATGTAGTCAATATTTTTATATTTTTTTCTTTTTTTGTTGACTGCATGTAATAAAAATGATATGATTTCTTTCGTGAGGTATTTATGAGTAATTTTAATAAAGAACAATTAGCTGAATTATTAAGAAAGGCTATAGGCCCAAATAGAAGTTTAAATCAATATGCAAAAGAGTGCCAAATTTCATGTGCTCATATTTCTAGATTATCAAGGGGAGTTTTATTCTCTCCTCCTTCTCCTGACAATTTAAGAAAAATGGCAGAAGCATCAGAGAAGAGAGTAAGCTATCAAGAATTAATGTTAGCTTGTGGATATACAGACAAATCTGTTTCTCTTCCCACTTTTCAATATACTTTAGAATCTTTTGGAATTTATATGGAAAATTATTCGCCACCGTCCGAGGAACAAAAAAGAATGATAAAAGAATTTATTGAATTTATTTTAAGGAATAATAAACAATAAAAGAAAAATTACTAAGATTTGTCAACAATCTAAAAAAAAAGAACTGTATTTTTTACAGTTCTTTTTGGTAGCGACGATGTGATTCGAACACATGACACTGCGGGTATGAACCGCATGCTCTAGCCAACTGAGCTACGTCGCCATGTACTTGATTATTATACCCATTTTTTTTGATTTTGTCAACCAAAAAGGAAAAAATATTAAATTTTTTCCTTTTTAGGCTTTTTTACAACTTTTTTTAAAATCGCCCCTACTGTTACTCTACTGATTTTAGTCCCTAATATTCAATTACCTGCGAATTCTGATTCTTTACTGAGCTGTACTTTTAGTCATCTATCTCTCTATCCTCTTTCATTCTTTTTGGTTGTCCTTTTTCTGTATATGAGTTATTTGTTTTTACATTGTCCGGTCTTACTTTTTCTTTTAGTGCAGACCTCTTTCCTTCACTAGCTCCACCAACACTAACTTCTAATTCTTCTCTCCATTTACGATTTTCAGCAGCTTTTATCTTAGCAACTTCTTCATCTACCTTTTTCTTATTCATATCATTTCCATGTTCTTCTTTTATTCCATTTATAAGGTCTTTTAAGGTATCTCTAAGTCCCATATTTCCCACCTCTCTTTTTGTCTCTCTTTATATATTAACATAATCTGTCAAGTTTTGCAAGTTTTTTAGTTCATATAATCTCTTAATCTCTTACTTCTACTTGGATGCCTTAATTTTCTTAAAGCTTTGGCTTCAATTTGTCTAATTCTCTCACGAGTTACCATAAATTCTTTTCCTACTTCTTCTAAGGTTCTTGCCTTTCCATCTTCTAATCCAAATCTTAGTTTCAATACTTTTGCTTCTCTTGGTGTTAATGTATTCATAACATCTTCTAATTGTTCTCTTAATAAAGTATAAGCAGCAGAATCTTGTGGTGCTGGACTATCATCATCTTGTATAAAATCACCTAAATGGCTGTCATCTTCTTCTCCAATTGGTGTTTCTAATGATACTGGGTCTTGTGCAATTTTTTGAATTTCTACTACTTTTTCTACTGGTATTTCCATTTCATGCGCAATTTCTTCAACGGTTGGCTCTCTTCCCAATTGTTGTAACAAATGTCTTGATGTTCTTATCAATCGATTAATGGTTTCTACCATATGAACAGGTATTCTAATAGTTCTAGCCTGGTCTGCAATTGCTCTTGTAATGGCTTGTCTAATCCACCATGTAGCATAAGTACTGAATTTATATCCTTTTGTATAATCAAATTTTTCTACTGCTTTAATTAATCCCATGTTTCCTTCTTGAATTAAGTCCAAAAGAAGCATTCCTCTTCCTACATATTTTTTGGCAATGCTTACTACTAATCTTAAGTTAGATTCTGCCAATTTTTGTTTGGCTTCTTCATCTCCTGCTAGCACTCCTTTTGCTAATTCCAATTCTTCTTCATAAGTCAATAATGGGATTTTCCCAATTTCACGTAAGTACATTCTTACAGGATCATCAATGCTTACGCCCTCTAAATTCATGGTGTTAATATCATCTAACTTAATATCTTCTACTTCTTCTAGGTCTTCTATATCTGGTTCTTCCATATCATCTTTTAAGACATCTACTCCAAACTCTTCAAAAGCATCAAATACTTTATCAATTTGATCTGGATTGATATCTCCTAATTCTGATGCCAATTCTCCATAAGTAATTTCTCCCTTTTCTTTCGCTTTCTTTACAATGTTATATACCTTCTCGTTTTCTTCCTTTTTCTTTTCCTCTAAACCTTTTTGTTCTTCTTTTAGCTCTTCCTTTTTCAATTCTTCTTTTTTATTTGTTTCTTCTTTTTTTTCCATCAGAAACTCCCCCTCTTTTTTTCTAAGGTTATATCCTCTTTTTGGCTAATTCTATGATAATCTCATTTAATTGCTTTTCCAGTTGTTTTCTTTCTTCTATATCTAATTTGTCATTTTCTAGTTTTCTCAAAATGACATTTTTTTGTTCTAGTTTCTTTTCTCTTTGATAAAATGTTTTTATTTCTTTAATACTTTTTTCTTTTTCGGTAATTCCAAAATCCGTCATTAAAATTTCTGTTAAATGATTAATCACTTTTTCTTCTTGAAATAGTTCTAATACATTCTTTATATTACTATCTCCTTTTTCAAATTCCTCATACAATTTTTGTAGGATTACTTTATTTTCTTCTAGTTTAAAATCTCCTGGTGAAATAACATCTTTTAATTCCGGATACGCTTGATATTGTACTAATAAAAAAATAACGGTATTTTCTGTTCTTAATTGCTCTTTTAAAATTTCTTCTCCTTTTTTTTCTTGTATATGTGGAATTGGCATCTTTTTTTCCAATAGTTTTCCACCTTGTTTTGTTGCATAGTTCAGTTTATTGATTTGTGCATAAATAGCTTCTTTCGAAATTTGATATTCTTTTGCTATTTTATCCACATAAATTTCCATTTCAATTTTATTATCCATTTTGGATAATAAGTTTGCAATCTCATTTAAAAATTTAATTTTATCATTTGCATTTTCTAAGTTTAAATCTTTTTTTATTAATTTTGTTTTATATTCAATTAAAGATATTGCTTCATCAACTGCTTTTTGGAATTTTCCACTACCATATTTAATCACATATTCGTCAGGGTCTTTTGCTCCTTCCAGTTGTAAGATTCTTACATCACACCCCAAATTGCTTAATATTTCAAGTCCTCTGATTGTAGCAGCTTGTCCAGCTCCGTCTGAATCGTAACCAATAATAACCTTTTCACTATATTTTCTAAGCAATCTTCCGTTGAGCTTCTGTTAGTGCTGTTCCTAAAGATGCAACGGCATTTGGTATTTCTCTTTGGTGTAATGATATTGCATCCATATATCCCTCTACAATAATCAATTCTTTTAAGTCATTATTTTTAGCAACATTTAGCCCATATAAGTGCCTTCCCTTTGTGTATACAATGGTTTCAGGTGAATTGATATATTTGGGTTTAGAATCGTCTAATACTCTTCCTCCAAAGGCAATTACTCTTCCTCTTACATCACAAATAGGAAACATCAGTCTTTTTCTAAATCGATCTATCATTTTTCCATCTTCTGTTTTATTTACCAGACTGGAAGCAAGAATTTCTTCATCTTTGAATCCTTGTTGTTTTAAAAATACATATAATTCATTAAAATTGCCTGAATACCCTAACAAAAAATTTTTCAAAGTTTTATTGGTTAGTTTTCTTTTTTTTACATATTCTTGTGCTGGTTT
>CALXQB010000018.1 GCA_944390445.1 uncultured Clostridia bacterium
TCCTTTCTTTGGTTATTTATTTTTAAGGATTTGGTGTAATTGTACATTGAGTTATTACACCGCTGGTATATCCAAACTCAACTTTATATGTCTTAGCTGTTGTAATAGTTCCTGAAATAGTAGTTAATTTTGTTTCCCAATTTGCAGCATCCCCTGTAGGATCAGATGTTGTTGAACCACAAATGACTTTTACTTTATTGATTTGTGTGTCGGAACTATTTGATGCCCTAATCGCTGATATTAAAGCCTTTACATTATTAGCATTTTGATTGGTACTTTGATAGTTTTCAAATTTCCTATTAAAGATTTGTTTTGCTTGATCATCCATTCCTGCTACACCTTGTTCTACTGGTTCATTCATATTATTTACCACTAGAACACCTACTGCAATTAATACAATGGCAATTAATATTGCTCCTGCTATAATTAAGGCTTTTGATGCATTCTCCATACTTTTCCCTCCTTATCTTTTGATTTCAATCTATATTTAAAAATATTAAAAACAATTTTATACTTCTGTAAAACGGATTTCTGCTATTTTACCTGTTTTTTCATGATAAGCTATTACTTCTCCTTTAAATGTAGCTGTATTAAAATTTCGAATAAATTCTGTTGTTCCTACTTTGTAAATGGTTTCCATTGGATATACTGTTTCATTTAATGAAAATTTAATTTCAATTTTAATACTATTTTCGTCATCTGGTATATAAATTCCCTGTTCATCTTTTTTTATTTGGTATGTTTCATTATGATCCATTGCTTTGTTTAATATAGTACCAACATCTGTACCATAGATTTCTTTATTTAAATATTGTTCATATTCTAAGTTAAATTGTTTGGCTATTTTTTGTTTGGTTTCTATACTGTTTAAGAAAAATATTGTTGCTCCAATCATACAGATTAATAGGGCTATTAAAATAATAACTGTTTTTTTCATAATACTCCCTTTATTATATTATAATATGTTTTTCGCTATTTTTCAAGGGTTTTCGCTAAGTTTTCTGTTCAAATATAATTTCCTGGATTTTTCCATTATTTTCCCTATATATTATACTTTTACAAATAAAATTTGCATCTATATATTGTGGAATTATGTCATTTATATTCATGTTCGTTAAATCTAAATTCGGTTTCGTCATTCGTACTGTAATTGGCTCTGTTGGATCACTTTCATTTTGTTCTTTTGCCAAGTTTACAACGGTAACAATATCATGTATGGTAATATCTTCTTCTCCAGGGTAAACAGCAAATTGACTATTAATTTGTTCAATTTCTTGCATTTGCTGTTGTTCCTGATATTGTATACTTAATCTGCTACTACTAGAGAAGAGATATACTCCTAAAGAGAGAATAATAATTCCTATGAGAATACCACCAGTCATCAGTAACGCTTTAGAGGCATTTTCCATAATCTATTCCCCCCTTGGCTCTAATTCTATTTCCTCAAATACCATTTGTGATATGATACCATTCTGATTTTCAAATTCGGTCTGGTTACTAACACATTTAAAAAATCTTTGTTCTTTAAATAGTTTAAAACTCGTTTCATTTTGTTTTAAATTATTATAAGTATTTATTGCACTTCCAGTAAAAATATAATTGTTTGGTTGCAATCCATCTAAAATATCGGTACGATTAATTCTTACCTCAATTGTAATTGGTGTTTCCGGATTTTGAATATTATTATTAATTGCCTTATTTGTAATCGTTATAATTTCAATTCCTCTTAGCTCTTTTTTATCATAGGCTGTATATTCTTGATTAAATTTTCTTACTTGTTCCTCTTCTCTTGCTGCACTTTCATATTCTTCTAAATCTCTTGTTCTTGTATAAACGATTATTCCTGTAGAGATAATGATTAATGCGATTAAAATTCCTCCTGCTATTAATAAGGCTTTTGCTGCATTTTCCATAGTCCTTTATTCCTTTCCTTTGTATAAATTACATCATGCCAGACATAGAATTGAATGAACTTGTCATACTGCTAATTCCAATAACAACTAATGGAACAATGAGATATCCAACAAATAAACAAACCATTGGTGCGAATCCAATTGCTTTTCCAATTAAGCCTTTTCTTGATATTAGTCTATCATTAGATTCTTTTCTCTTTTCTTGATAGTAAGCACGTTCTGTATCTAGTTCATCAAAGGCATCGGAAATTGGTATTTTTTCAACAGAAGCTTGTAAACTTTCTACAATTCTAATTAATTGTGGTTGTGACACATCATTTTTTAGTTCTTCTAATGCTTCCCATGCACCACTTTCATAATTATTTACACATTTAGATATTGGTTCTCTGAATATATTAGAATACCTTTCTATCCATTCTAAAATGATTTCCACATTTACTCTTTCAATTTTCATTAGCATTAATATGATGGTTTGGAACTGCATTACTTCATTTTCCATTTCTAGTTGTCTCATTTTAGATTGGAAAACAAGAACAGCAACTGGTGCATAGTAACCAGCAAATCCAACTACTGCTGCTAACAATAGTTCAAACCACTGTAAATGTTCTGTTTTTACAATTTGCAATTTTGTATACAGTCTGTCTGCATCTTCTTCTATTTTTTCATCTGTAACGCCTTCGTAGTATTCTGATTCTGAAATTGTTTCAATAATATCTTGTTTTGTGACATCATTTTTGTTTTTAAATATCTCTAAAAAATAATTATCTTGTTCTGTTAATTCCATTCCTCTTATTTGATCTGCCTCTGACACCATCCCCATAACATCATAATTGCTGGTCGGTTCTTCATATACATTTTTAATTGCAATTCCATGTAATTGTATAAAAAAGGCTAATGATAACACAAAACTTAAAGCACATGCACAAATTCTATTGATATATATCCATTCAATTTTAGATTTGGATGCTGAATCTTTCATGAGTTTTACCATTTTTCTATATTCTTTTGAGTTTTTCTTAGGTATAAATAGATCTATGATTTTTTTGAAAAATGGATTTTTATACACTTTGGCTTGCCAAGGATTGTCAGTTCCTACTTTTCCATTTGAAGTGTCTCCACTATCTTTTAATTTTCTGATTAACACATAACAAACAAAAGTAATAATTAGGATTAAAATTTGAACAATCATTCCACCTTTTCCATCATAGAATTGATTAGTAAAGGAGAATTGTGAAACTGCCCAAGATTTCAATGGCTCAATAAACATAATAGGTACTGCTGCTATTAGAGATAAACTTTGAAACACATAATCTAATTTATCTCTTTTTAAAATTTCCAACTGCATTTCTTGTGTAATATTATTCAAATTTTTAAGGTACAAGGAAGCACCATCTATTTTTCTATCTCCAAATTCTTTTGTTAAATAGGAAATTCCCGCAAATTCCTTTAAATAACTGTTTGGTGCAATGTCATAATATTTTTCTAATTCTGTTTCAGGATCATTAGAAGTTAATATTTCATAAATTTTTTCTGCTTGTCTTGATACTTCTAGTTCATCATTTTGTGCAACTTCATAAATAGCTTCTTCTACCATGTTATATTCATGATAACTATGTCTAATTTCCGCAAAGAAATCAATCTGTTGTTTTAAAATTTTATTGTCAATTTTATCTACCATTCCTTCTACAAGTGTTTCAATAAAGAACACTTCAAATAGTAATAAAATACATAATAGCATAACATTAGAACTTGTAAGAATTAAAATTAAAATAGTAAATGGTAATACGACAAGTAATGCTTTTGAAATTATTTTCGCTGTTTGTTTTCTCGTTAAGTATTCATCTTCTATGTTTGTAATTTCAAGCCTTCTTCTAATTTTTAAAGTGTATCTTTTTATGACTGGAATTTTTAAGAAATATACATAAAGTTTTTGGTAAAGAATTTCTGTGGAAAATTTCTTCTGTTCTGTTCCTTCTTTCAATTTTCTTATTGTTTTTGCGTCACCCTTATTTAAGTTTCTTCTAATAATTAAATAGGCAATCACAATGAATACGAATAAAGCTCCACTGCCTGCTAGTATATACATGATGATATTCTCTGACATTTCACACCTCCTGTTTTTCTTTTGTCTTTATACATTTTTTGGTTTTCTTCCTCTTTTTTTACCTGTTAATACTTTTTGTGCTTGGTTTTGCGAACTTCCCCATATTTCTTCCACGAATTTATCGAATTCTTCTGCGTCTGAGGAATCCATATTATTTCTCATTTCTGCAATATTGGTGTCTGAAATTTTATTGGTAATAACATATTCGTCATCTATATATTCCAAAATATTAACATATTTATATAGTTCTTTATTTGTTGATTTTGTAAAGTAATAAGTAGCATTATCTAAGAACTTGTCTAGTTTCCCTTCTAGTGTTTTTTGATTTTTATGGTCAAAGGTATATTCGTTTTTATCTTCAATTGGAATACATTCTGTTACTCTTTCAATATATCTTCTTCCTCTAAAGTCTTTTACTAAGTGAACATCAAAGTTTAATACTTGAATAACTTGTTCTTCTGCTGTTTTTTCATTTGTGAATACCCCTGTTCTAAGCATTGAGTTTCTTAGAGCTGTTACTAAGTTTGGAAATGTTTTAGCATGGTGTGTAAATAAGGTAAATTTAGATGCTACTTGCGCTGCTTGAATCATCCAAGATGCAACAGGGTCTGTTGCAACCTCTCCAATGATATTAACAGAACCATCTGTTTTTTTCTGAACATCAAGACCTTCTTGTCCTGAAATGGTATCTGTTTCTCTAAAAGATAAAATGTTTCTTGTTGGATAAATTTTTCTTAAGTGAAGCTCAAATGCAGTTTCTTGCACCCTTATGTTCATGGTCTCATAGATATTTTCTATCATACCCATTAACATGGTGGTTTTACCACATCCTTGCTCACCTGTAATAGCAATAATTCTTGCTCCTTTTACTAAATACTTTAATAGCGAAATCGCCTTATCTCCACCTGGTGCTGTAATTAATTGTTCTAGTGTTGCTCTTTTTACATCAAATTTTCTTACGAAAAATGCCCATGTTTCTGAAAAGCTTGGACGTACAACAACAACTCTGGAACCATCTTTCATTTCGTTAATTTTATAACCATTGGTGTCAGATAGCTGTCCTGGATTATTATATTTGTATATGTTTTGACATACTCTTTTTAATTCACTTTCTGTTCCAAAAGATAAAAATTCTAAACGAATAGATTTTCCTTGGAAAAATATCCAGATACTATCACATGCTCTTGGCACTTTATGTTCTAATATTTGATCTATGTAATCTGAGTCAGTTTGTGCTACTTGGCTTAAAAAGCTTTCTGGCAAACCAGAAACACCACCAGATACACCATCTATGTTCATATCTCTAATTTCATCAATACTACTATATCCTTTATAATGTTGATATACTCTTTGTACGACTACATTTAATTTATCTGAAAAATCTAATGGAATATTTTCCTTTTCGTATATTTCGTTAATTTCATCTGAAGTAATTACATAGGTAGGTTTTGTTTCTCCTGCTACATATTTTAATGTTGCCAAATTATATTTTTTGATTAATTGGGTTAATGCTTCATATCCAAATTCTTTTTTGTAGGCATATAATAAAATATCAAATTTATCCTGAGCTGTTAATAAAGATGGAATATCAAAGGGAATAGCTCTAGATATTGTCATTTCATCTACACCATATTCTTTATATAATAAATCATATATTAATTCTTTTACATATTTTTTATCATTGACATCTCCATAGGTACAACCTTTCAATGCCTTTTTTAATTCGTATTTTTTACTTTTCCTTCTTTTTAATTCTTCTTCTGAAAGGCCTATGTCATATAAATTTATCTTGGTAATTTCATCTAGTCTTCTTTTTATAAATTCGCTCATTTTTTCAAGTGTATATGTTTTATCATCTACACTTTTTATTTCTTCTACATCATCATCTTGTTTCTTTTTTTTGGTTATTTTGTATACAATTGTAAAAATAATAACAGCTAAAACAACTAAAATTAGCAATATATTTAATATGTCCATATTTTTTAAGCCCCTTCCTTTGTAAAGAATTATCTTTTCATCTGTATTTCCTGTAATTTAGCAATAATACTTTCTGTTGTATTATCTACTTCTTTAATAAAAATGGCATTTCTGTCTGCAGGATTAATATTACGAAATCTCCAAAAGAATTCATCTACGGTTGCATCATTTGTTGCATCAAAGAATAACGTATTATATGGTATTGTACAGATTTCGTTTCGAATTCCCATATATCTAGCTATGTTTTTACTCGTAAATTTTGAAAATTTATCATATCTTCCTAATAATAATAAAGTATTTCCTTTTTGAAAAAGAGGATTTGTTTCTCTTAATGCCATTACCTCATTAATGCTTTTTATTTTTTGTGTAAAATTAATTAAGATTAAATCAACATCGTTTAAAATATCTGCAATATATTTTTTGTCTAACCCTTTATTTAAATCCACAAAAACTAAATCATAATATCGGTTTGCCACTTGTAGTAGGTCTCCATAAATTGGAAAAAATCTTTCATATTCCTCATATGAATTTGTTTTAGGTGGTAGTAAGATTTCTAATCTATCTTTAAAGACTACTTTTGTATAGTTTGTTATAATTTCTGGTGTAGCCCTATTGCTTTTTAGTGCTTTTGCCAATCCTTCAATTCCAGATTCTATTCCAAAATCATTTCTTTTTGATAAAAAATTTTCAGTTGTTTGTGCTTTTTTCCAATAGCATGATTCTAAAGTATCGTCGTTATAACGCGTGGATACTGTTAAAATTCTATAATTATGTTTGATGGCCATATAAGTAGAAATTGCTACCATTGATAAGGTTTTAGCACTTTCTTCTTTTCCATTGCTCCAAAAGGCTACAACTGACATTCCTATACTCCCTTTTCTATACTTTTAAAGATTTTTCTAATTTCACTTTCTTTTTTATCTTCTAATATTTCTGTCGCGATATAAATTAGTCCTTCCTTATATTGATTACTTAAATTTTTAAACTTAATTTTAGAAGCCCTTTGATTTTCTATAATAACACTCTGATCTCCTAATTCATATGGAAAATATATTTTTTCTTTATCCCATTGAATAGGGTAGGAACTTGCCAAAAAGTTTAAATAGTCATCATCTTCCTTATTAATATCTCTAGAAAATAAAACTTTTTTCAAGGTCAATGGTTCTTTTATTCCACTTAAAATCTCTATTCCTCTTTTTAAAGAATACATATCAAAGGATGTTACAAAATAATTAATTTTTGCCTGTGATATAGCAAAGCTGTCAAATGTTTTGCTTGAGTCTACATCAATTAATGCTAAATCATAATTTTCGCTAATGTCATCCACCATAAGATAGTCATTGATTTGTGGCAGTTCGTGAAAACCAACTGCCACATCCATATTTTCAAATTCGGTAACATATGTTGTGGTAGGATTTATAACAGGTATAATGTACTTTGCTTTTTGATTTATAGTAGTATCAATTACAATGATTCTTTTCCCTGTTTCTGTTAATATTTTGGCGATTTGAATGATAAGGTCTGTTTTATCATAAGATCCAATAAATCCGATTTTTTCCATGTTACCTCCTTTTCTTATTGAGTAACTGTAGTACCAGAAGCTGCAGCATTTAATTCCTCCCAGTAATTTTCTCTTGCTTCTAATTGCTTTGTCATGTCCTCTGCAACCCCTGATTCAATTGAGCCTTTTGCTGATTCTGAATATTGATTCAATGCAGGGTTAATTGCTCCTTCTCTTTGTTCTGTATTATATCTTGCACGTAAAGCATCTTTTGCTTCTTGTATAATATTTGGATTTTGCTCAATTAATACTCCAACATTGTTGCTAACAGGATATGTTGGTGTTGCTTCTGCTTGCATACCAGGGTCTATATATGTTGTTGCATAGAGTTTTGATCCTGTAATGGTATAGGCTGTTATAATAGCATCGCTCATAGTAAGTATTTCTAATTCTGATAATTGTATTTTAATGGTATCTGCTGTTGCATCTAAAATTTGTTTTTTAGCTAATACAATATAGTCTTGTCCTGTTTGTAAGCTTAATCTAATATCTACATAGTCTCCAACTTCTAATTCTACTGGCAATGAAATCATATTATATTCTTGAATTCTGGCATCATCAGTTGTTGGCTGATTTGCTTTAGCAACCAAATCTAATGTCACAATAGTATTTGCTTTTAAATCAACTTTTGCCACGATTGGGTTGTTTTCAACTTCTATATATTGTCTTTGATTCCCATTTGATATAGTATAGTATCTGTCTGTTCCTGTTTCGTTATAGATAATTATTTTTTGATTATTTACTGTTATGTACAAATTTCCATTTTCATCTGTTCTAATCGTTTGTCCTGAACTTTTTTCCACCAAAAATTGATTTAAGAAAATATCAATTGGTGCAACTTTTCCATCTTCTACTGCTACATTTGCTGCAATCGCATTTGCAGGTACCGTAGAAGCATCTACTGTTTTAGGAACTAGCATATCTTCTGTAATGGTTTGTCCAGATTCCACATCTTGTGTTAATGTATAAACCATTACTTGGCTAATTTGCCTTTGTTGTTCCTCCTCTTTCATGTTTGTAATTTGTACTAAAAGAACTGCAATAATAATTCCTGTTATTAGTAACATAATAAACATTCCCAATAAAAATGAATTTCTTGATTTCCTTTGCATTGGATTAATTGCCATAATGAATTCCTCCCTATATATTAAATTACATAATTCTAAAAAATATACTAACTATCTATTTAATTGTACACTATTTTACATATAAAAACAATAACTTAAGGCTGTGTAATATAAAATTAATTTATTTGTAATATTTCTGTAACATTTCTTTTAATCGCTTGTCCTACCCCATTTTGTTCATTTGAGGTTGTAATATCATCTGCTATTTTTTTTATTTCTGGTGCCGCATTTTCCATAGCAATTCCTAATCCTGCATTTTTGATCATTTCGGTATCATTACTATTGTCTCCTATTGTCATAATTTCTTCGGTCTTAATATTTAATTTATTGGCCAAAAATTGGATTGCTCCCCATTTATTTGTATTTTCTTGTGTAATTTCTGTATAATAATATTGTATTTCTAAAATTTCTGTCCCAATTTTTATTTTTTTCCTAGACATATGGGAAACTTCTAGAACATCAATTCCCTTTATTTTTTTTACTTTTTCTAATATTCTTGCAAAAATCGAATTATTCTCATCACATATGGTTACTTTCAAAAAATTTAAATTCTCTGTATTTTTTATATAAGTTGGTATATCCTCTACAATATTAATTTGCGTTTTCTTTTTTTCTTCTTTGTTCCTATTTTCATAGTAGTAAAATAGAGTATTATAGTTTAAAGATTTTGTAATAATGGTGCTTTCTGTAAATACCGTATAATACATGCTATTTGTTTCGCAAAATTCCACAATTTCCATTACTTTTTCTTTTGGTAAATAATGATTGTATAAAATTTCTTCGTTTTGTAAATCATAAATAACGGCACCATTTCCAGAGATAAAATAATGTTCTGCTCCAATTTCTTTTGAAAAGTTCATGGTAGATACAATAGATCGACCTGTTGCTAATACAATTTCTACGTTTTTTTGCAAAGCCTCTTGAATGATTTTCTTATCTTCTTGTGAAATTTGTCCATATGGGTCTAATAGTGTTCCATCTAAGTCAATCGCAACTAATTTATACATAGTAAAAGTTCCTTTCTTTTTTCTTTTATTATAACACGAAACTTTATTTTTACAAGTTTCTTTTTATTTATCTATTTTCTATTTTTTTCTTTTAAAAATTTACAAAAATTACTAGTTTAAAAAAATAATTTCTACACATGATATATATTGAAAAAACAAATACTGTTTTTTTGAAAAATGAAAAGGACTTTCTAGGAGGTGAAATAATAATGGCAAACACAAACAGCAATAGAAAATTAGTTCCAGAAGCTATGGACTCTTTAGACAGATTTAAATATGAAGTAGCTAGTGAAGTTGGAGTTAACTTAAAAAATGGTTATAATGGAGATATATCAGCTAAAGACGCTGGTAGAATCGGTGGTAACATGGTAAGAAAAATGATCCAACAAGCTGAAAATCATATGATTGGTAAGTAAGTTTTGTACTAGTTAAATAGCATAAATAGACAGGAATTGCTTTTTCGCTTCTTATTATTAGAGCCATTCATGTTCTAATAATAAGAGGTGGGAAACAATTCCTGCCTCTTTTGTTACTAATGTCTATTCTTTATCAAAAAAAGAAGTTAAAATTTTAGTGATTTTAACTTCTCTCTTACTTTTCTTAGTTTTCTGGTTCAATTAAACCATAATTTTTTCCGTCCTTTAATTTATAGATAACATTTACTTTATTTGTGTCTACATTAATAAATACTAGGAACTTATCTTTTGGTTTTTCTTGCAATTTTAGTTTTGCATCTTCTGCAGATATTGGTTTAATTTCATAATACAATGTTTTGATAATTTCGTTTTCAATAATCTCATGTTTTTCTTCTAATGCTTCTGCCATAATTTTAGCTGTGCTGTCTTTTAATTGTCTTTCTTTTTTGGTTTTCCATTTTCTTATTTGTCCTTCTAAAATGTCCATGTCACTATCAATAGATGCATATAAATCTTTATGTGCTGTTACTGCCCTATAAATATCTCCTTTTACATTTACTTGTATTTCTGCAATTTGTTCATTTTTTTCTACTTTTACAGTTACATTTACTGTAAGTTCTTCTCCCTCAAAATATTTTTCTATTCTTGACATTTTTTTTGAAATATAGTCTTTTATCGCCTCTGTTGCTTTTACCTCTTTTCCTGTGATTTTTATTTTCATAAATATCTCTCCTTCCCTAGTTTGTATCAATATATTTTCATTATACTTTTATTATGCAAATAAGTCAAGCACTAAATTTCGTCCATTTTGTATTCTTTTTCTAATTTTTCGTTAAAATATATTTTTGCAATAAGTTCTAATTCTTTTTTACAACTATCTGGAATTTGAAAGGAATAGAGTTTTTCACTTGGTGCCAAAATACTATAGCGAATAGCATCTCTTGTTCCCTCTTGTATCTGTATACAACTGGTATCCTGTTTACCACATAATTCACATTTAAAGGTGTTATCTCTTATGCTAAAAAAGGTTAAATTTTCCGTTGTTTTACAATTTTTACACATTTTAACATTTGGCATAAAGCCTAGCATGGAAACCAATCGGAGTTTAAATATGGCTAAAACAAATTCTAAGTCCATTTCTTTTTCTGCAATTACATACAAAGTATTTAAATATAGTCTTAGTAGTTTATAATTATTTTGATTTTCTGTTGTTACATCACTCATAATTTTAGTGATATGAACAGCATACCTTAACTTTTCAAAGTCTGTTCTAATTGGATAGAAAACTTCAATTATTTCACAAGAATTCATGCTGTAGATTTCTCCTGCTTTATATAAAATATATTCCCCAAAACATAAAAATTGAGTGCCAGCTAATAGCAAACTTTTTGTTCTTCTTGCTCCTTTAGCAACACACCCAATTTTTCCTAACCCCGGTGTTAAAATGGTAAGCATTTTGTCATAATCGTTTAAATTATTTTCCGCAATAATGATTCCCTTCGTTTTTACAATTCCCATCTGCATTCACCTTCATATTTTTTTCTATATTTTCTACTTCCATTAATTCTAAAAATGTATCTATATTCCCAGTTTTTTTAAAGGTATTCCATGCCATATTCTTTATCATACTGTTATTTACCTCCTATTTTCTCTAATGTTTTTATCTATCTTTATCTTGTGTAATTTTTTTCATTTTATACTATTATAGTATGCATGGATTTTATTTTTTGTAAAATTTTGTAGAACTTTTTTTATTGCATAGGAAAAATCGTCAGATTTTTCCGGAGCAACAAGGTTAAGTTACCTATGTTTCTGTGCGATTGCGAAGCAATCTGTACATGTGGCGAAGCCACTTTTCTTATTTTTTCTTTTTTTTAAATTTTTCTAAAATCATTTCATTATTTTGCCAATCTTCTTTTACTTTTACCCACAATTTTAAATTTATTTTTGTTTGTAACATTTTTTCTAAGTCTTGTCTTGCATATTGTCCAATTCTTTTTAGCATCTCTCCATTTTTTCCTATAATAATTCCTTTATGAGAATTCTTTAAACAATAAATCGTTACCTCAATATCATAGATTGCTTCTCCAGTCTTCGTTTTTCTTCTTTTCATTTTTTCTGTTTCCATATACAATCCATGAGGTACTTCTTCTTGTAAAAGCTTTAATGCTTTTTCTCTAATCACTTCTTCTACAAGTTGTCTTTGGGTTTGATCTGTGTATTCTTCTATATCATAATACATAGGCCCTGGTTTTAATATTTTTTCAATTTCTTTTAAAACTTCCTCTCTTCCTTTGTTTTTTAGGGCAGAAATTGGAATAATTGCTTCAAAAGAATACTCGTCCTTATATAATGTAATTACTTTTGCTATTTGTTCCTTTGAAACTAAGTCTATTTTATTAATTAATAAGATTGTTGGTTTTTTCTTACTTTTAATTTCTTCTAACAGTAATGTCTCGTTTTTCCCAATTTCCTTTTTTGTTCCATCTACGAGAAATAAGAGAATATCTCCTTCTCCGGCTTCTTCTTTTGCTGTTTCAATCATGGTTTTTCCTAATTTATTTTGTGGTTCATGAATTCCGGGAGTGTCAATAAAAATGATTTGTGCATTTTCTAAGTTTAAAATAGCTTTAATTGCTGTTCTTGTTGTTTGTGGTCTAAAAGTGGTAATAGCTACTTTTTCGTTCGTTAAATAATTTAGTAAAGTAGACTTTCCCGCATTGGTTTCTCCTATGATTGTCACAAATCCGGACTTAAATTCTGACATTTATTCTCTTATCTCCTTTCTTCCTATTATTCTGTAGTTGTTTCTACTTCTGGTGCAAGAGAAATCTCTGTATCAATTGGGCATATTTGCACAAAGGTGTTTCCATCGTTTACTTCAATTTCTTCTCCTGCTTCATTTTTGTAAACCGTTTTTTCTGTTCTACTTGGTTTACTGCATATGATTTTTATTGCTTTTCCATTCGTAATATAATATCCTTCTTTATCTCCTATATTGTATAACCCTTGTCTTCCTTTATTTTCACTGTCTGCCAAAGTATAGTTATCGGCAAAAGTAATAATAATATTTTTGGTAACAACATCTTCTCCTGTTACCCAATCTACTTGTTTTTCTCCTCTTGCATATCTAACATATACTTTTCTTTCAGGATCATATTTATATTCAACTTTTTGTAGGTTTGATATTGGTATCTGAACATCTGTTGCTGTTTCTCCATTTTCTAAATCAAACTCTGTTGCTACATAGTTTAACACACTTTCTGCATCAGATGAAGTTCTATATTCTTTCTGGTTTGCGATTTTTAAAATCTTTTCCATACTAGATACAGCATTATGTGGTGCATATTTTCCACTGTCTCTCCAGAAATCAGAAGAACTTTGTACTAACCCGTTGATATTGTCAATATCAAAAGATGATATATCACTTTCAGCTTGTGGGCTTTGTCCATAATGCACATAAATAGCATCATTTTCCATCGCATAATCTAGAAAATAGTGTCTTGCACTTCTAATTGGCCCTATCTTTTCCAAACTTTTCCCTTTAAATATAGGCATTAATCTAGTTTCTCCACCTTCTACAATAATTTCATATACAATATAAGCATCATTTAAACCTGCTTGTGGCCATGCAGACTCATGGTTATCTATCATAACTGCAATTGGTCTATCTGTTCCAGCTACAATTTGAGGTTCTGGCTCTGGTTGCAATTCTACAACTTCTATTTCGTTTGCTACATTTTCGTTCTGTACATCTACTGTTTTTCTGTCATTTAGTATTTTCATAGCAAATAAAACTACCCCGATGATAATAACTATTACTAGCAAAATAATTAAAAGCTTGTTGTTTCCTCCTTTTTTTCTCCCTATTTCTGCTGTTCTTTTTCCCTTCATTTTTAGTATCAATCCTTTCCCTTTTTACTATGCCAAATTATATAAAGTTAGTCCATAAACCATTAAAACGATTAAGACTCCAAGGCATGCTCCAAAAATTACTTCTCCTAAATTCTTTTTTTGTGCTTCTATTCTATTCTCTGCTACCATAATGGACAAAACAAGTGATAATGTAAAAACCACAATATTCTTTGTATTTAGCCAAATTGTAGTTAGAATTGCAAAGGCAATTGCCGTATGACCACTTGGCATAAATTTAGAATGAATCATTTTATGCTTATTGGAACTGCCTGCTGCCTGCAGAGCAACTACTCCTATTACTGTCAAGATAATACATACAAAGGCAATATGAATTGGTGAATTCACCACTACTTCTAATATATTAGTTCCCCATTCTCCTATTTTATCAAAAAATAGAAAATACCCTACAATTACACTATTAATAGCAGCCAATATCACTGCTCCGGCTCCCACATCTTTTGCAATTTTAGCCTTTGGATGATAAATGTCTGTATATAAATCAACAACGGTTTCTATTGCAGTATTTACCATTTCTACAATAATGACTAGCATAACAGAAAATACCAAACATAGGAACTCTGCTGTTGTTAAGTCAAAAAACAAACTTAACACCATCACAAGTACAGCAATCACAAGTTGTTTTTTGATATTGGCTTGTGTAGTTGTGGCATAAATCACCCCATTGATGGCATTATACCATGCATCAATAAAATTTTTATTATGTAATTTTTGGGCACTTTTTTTCATTTCAAGAATCCTCTCTTACAATTTTTAATTCTTGTAAAATTTCTTCTTCTTTTTTTCTCATTTCGAGTTTATCTTTTTCTTCTATATGGTCATATCCAAGTAAATGGTAAAAACCGTGTACTAACATATAACCAAATTCTCTTTCAAAACTATGTCCAAATTCTTTTGCTTGTTCTGCTACCTTCGGAATAGAAATTACTAAGTTTCCTAAGATGTCTTTTTCTTGTATTCTTAGAGGAAAATCCTTCCTTTCAAACATAGGAAATGACAACACATCTGTTTCTTGGTCAATATTGCGATAAGTTTTGTTTATTTTTCTTATTGTTTCATTATTCGTTAAAATAATTTCTATCCATAATTTTTCTGGTTGAATATTTTCCTTTTCAAAGCATTTTTTTAATACTCTCTCTATTAATTGATTATACTCTTCTTTTGGTTCAATGTTCTCATATGACAATTCAAATACCATTTTATACTCCACTTTCTATGGTGTTTTTCTTTTTTATTCCACCACTGCATGTCCTACAAGTTGATTTTAGTTTTCTCATTACTCCATATTCTGTTAATTTCTTGATATAGAATTTTTTTATTTGTGTGTAATCTTTTTTGCTTTTCTTTAATAATTTTAAGTCATATGTAATAAATAGTATCTCTTTTTCTTTCTGTGTTTTGGTGTTTTGATATTCTTTCCAGAATGTTTTATAAAGCTCCCTTAAATTAGGGTTGTCCCAGTATACTTTAGTAGAAAGAAGTTTCATATTGTAGTCTTCAATTAATTTAATTAATAGTTCATAAGCTTCTCTTTCTTTCACTTCATTTCTACTGTTAATAATTAAATTTCTCGTATCTTTTAATAGCTTAATATAACATTGTTCTGCAGCTACTAATGGTAAACTATGTGTAAATAAATTTCTACTAATGCCCAGTAATACCATATTTTTTTCAATTTCATCTTTTGCATCAAATTTTCCTGCTTCAAATCTTGAAAATTCTTCATAATCTGCAACTATTTTTTCATGTACTTCTGTATGGTCAATTTTTATTTTAATTGGTAATATTTCTGTAATATATTCTTCTAATGTTTCGAAAATTTTATGATAAATCGTTTCTTCCTTTTCATATTTACTACTTATTTTGTCTGCTAACTTAATGGCATAATTTTTTAAAATACCTTTATAGAAAGTATCCATCTTTTCTACATAAAATTCTTCATATCTTTCAAGATATTTTTCTTTTCCAGATGTAAGCACGTTTTCATAATCTAATTCTAACAAATATTTTTGTTTTCTATATTTATATTCTAAATACTCATTTTCCTTTAATTGTGTTACTGTATAATATTTTGTTAAAGCTTCTTTTTCAAATTCATTTGCTGCTCCATTTTTAACCTTTGTATAAATAGAATCCATAATATATTTATCAATTGCTTCTAAGTATAAGGTATAGCTTTCTTCATACCTTTTTTCTAAACTTTCTTTTTCCGTATTTTGTTTATAGTTTTCATATGTTTTTATTACATTATTCCTTTTCATAGAAATTAACATTCCATTGAATCCTACTTTTGTTGGTAATAAAAGTTTTGTTAACGTATTTGTTATTTTTCCAAAAAAGGTTCTGTTTTCTCCAAGTATTTTAAGACTTCTTTGTTCCATTTGTATCCTCCTTTTAAAATATCACTTTTTCTTTTGCCCCAATATTCTCCCTAACTTCATAAATTACTTCTACTTCTATATAGTCTTCGCCTTCATAATAATTTACTTGTTTATTTTCTATTTTTTCCAAATCTTCTATTTCTTTTTCTAATTCTTCTTCTAATTTTGCAATTGTTTTTTCTTTTAATTCTGCTTTTCCGTAGGTTACTACCTTCTTCTCTTTTTCTTTATGAATTTGTTTTTCGATACCAATTGGCAAATAAAAATTATGAAATAAAGTTAGCTTTTTGGTTTCTACTATTGTATCATAATTTTTAAATTTTGAAAGGGTTTTATACAAATTTATTTGAAAATTATGAATATTAATTTTATATTTTCTCTCTTCCTTGCCTGTTTCTACCTCTATTTCTTGTGTACAATATACTCTTTCTTTTTTACTATGCCATACGGTTGCTTCAATTTCAGCAGTTGCATGAACATATCTTGTTCCTGTATATTTTCCTTCTAAGTATCCTCCTACTAAAACAGTTCCTTTTTTTACCATATCTCCTTCTTCTACTAGGGCTGTTCCATTTTGCACATTTATTTTTTGAATAATCCCTTCTTTGTCTGATATTATATTGCAAAATTCATCTGCATTAATAATATCTGGTTTTTCAGTGGCTTCTATTACCTCGACAATTGCATTGGTTCCTTCTAATTTTATTCCAATCCATGCAATATCATCTCTTTGCAAACGGATAGCTTCTACTACTTTTTTTGTTTCTATATTTTTCTTTCTTTCTCCAATTCCAAGACCATTTTCTTTTAATTGTTCTATTAATTCTTGCCTGTCTATATCACTTTCTGTTATGATTTCAATATTCCACACATATTGCGAAAGGATTAAAATGCCGCAAAATACTAATCCTAAAAGAAGTGCAAATATTTTTCTTTTCTTATATTTTTTAAATATAAATGGTAGTCCCTTTTTTTCCATTATCTTTATTTTACATTGTGCATTTTTTGCAATTTTTCTTACTTTTTTGAAATCAGATATTCCTATATCTGTATATAAAATAGTAGATTTCTCTCTCTTCATTTTTGCTAAATATATCTTTTTACTAATACATATATTAATAAATCTTTCTACGAAATATCCTTCTACTGCAATTCTTACATATCCAATAATAAAATGAAGTAGTTTTTTTAAAATCATGATGCCCCCTCTAAAACATCTTCTATATCAATACTTTGTATTTTTCCTGTTACCATAATGTCATCTTCTGTCATTTGATTTAAATTTAAATGAAATCCATTAATATTAATTGTTCCCATACTGGTATTAATACGAATGTAGAAGTCTTCATATTCTAATATTCCTTTATAATTCTCAATTAACATTTCTTGGAACCCTAATATGGTAATTTTAGGTGCTTTCGAAATTACCTCTTTGGGAATTTCTAAAAATTGTTTTATTTTTCCCTCTTTTTCTCTATTCATTTTTAATCACATTCCTTTCTATCAGAATAAATCAGGTTGGAAAAGAATTGATTTTTAACTAGTTTTCCAATCCTTTCCTCTATCTTATAAACTCATCTATAGACCTAATTTCATATCCCATATTTTTTATTTCTTTGATACAAGTGTCTAAAATGTTCATGTTATCTTTGGACGTACCATGTAATAGTATGACTGCTCCTGGATGTATGTTATCTAAAATCTTTGTTTTACCATATTCCTCTCGGCCTTGTTTATTTTCATCCCAATCATCATAAGCTAATGACCACATGACTGTTGTATAACCTAAAGAGTTACTAATACTCAGTGTTCTTTCACTATATTCTCCTTTTGGAGGTCTCATATATTTCATTTCATATCCAGTTAGTTCTAAAACAGAATAATGTAAATCCATGATTTCTTTTTTGATTTCTTCATCTATTAAACTTGGCATACTATGGTGATTTACTGTATGATTTCCTACAATATGTCCCTCTTCCACCATCCTTTTTACTAAATCTGGTTGTGTGTTTAAATAGTGCGCTGTAATGAAGAATGTTGCTTTTACATCATTTGCTTTTAGTGTATCTAAAATACTGGCCGTATAACCAGCTTCATATCCATTATCAAATGTTAAATATACCACGTTTTTTTCAGCATTACCCATGGCAATTCCATCATATTTTTTCATTAAGCTAATATTTTTACTTCCTAGGTCTGGTTGTTTATGATCTTTTTCTCTTTTTACTCCCCATTCTATTTTTTCATTACTTAAAGTAGTGGTAGTACTAACTTGTATCGTATCTTCTTTTGTAAAAATAAAAGTAATTCCTACGATGATGGCAATAAAAACAATAGCCAATGTGATGTTAAACACTTTTTTCTTATTCTCTTCAAAAATCCTTTTCATCTTTCACTCCTTTTCTTTGTTTCATTTTATGAAATGTACTTAAAAATATGACTAGGTAACTTAACCTTGTTGCTCAAGAAATTTTTAGCGGAATTTCCTATATAATAAAAGAGATATCATTTTGATATCTCTAACACATATAATTTTTTGGGATGATTACTGAGAAAAAATTAGCAAATATTTTAATTTGCTAACTATTCATCTTTTAAATATTTTTCCCAATCCATAAAAGCATGACCTATTCTCACGACTAATGCTTTAGAATTTTTGTCATCCACTATATAAAATACTCGTATAATGAACATGTAGTCCATTATACATTTTTTATTTCTTAATTTCATTGTATAATATCTACATAGACACT
>CALXQB010000019.1 GCA_944390445.1 uncultured Clostridia bacterium
TTGCATTTTTAATATTATGTGCAATTCCTCTTCCTACTAATTCTCTCATAACGAATGGCTTAAATAATTCTACTGCCATTTCTTTTGGTAAACCACATTGGTAAATTTTCAATTCAGGTCCTACTACAATAACAGAACGTCCAGAGTAGTCAACTCTTTTTCCTAATAAGTTTTGACGGAATCTACCTTGTTTTCCTTTTAATAAATCAGATAATGATTTTAAAGGTCTGTTTCCAGCACCTGTTACAGGTCTTCCACGTCTTCCATTGTCAATCAAAGCATCTACAGATTCTTGTAACATTCTTTTTTCATTTCTAACTATAATTTCTGGTGCGCCTAGTTCCAATAATCTTTTCAAACGATTATTTCTATTAATAACTCTTCTATATAAATCGTTTAAGTCAGAAGTTGCAAACCTTCCTCCATCTAATTGCACCATTGGTCTTAATTCTGGTGGAATAACAGGAATAACATTCATAACCATCCATTCTGGTCGATTTCCAGAAATTTTAAATGCTTCTACTGTATCAATTCTTTTAATTAATTTAACCTTTTTTTGTTCACTTGCTTTTTCTAGTTCTTTTTTTAGCTTTGTTAATAGTTTATCTACATCAATTTCCGCTAATAATTTGTGAATTGCCTCAGCACCCATTTCAGCTTTAAAAGAACCTTTGCCATATTTTTCTTCAGCCTCACGATATTCTTTTTCTGTTAGTACTTGCCCTTTGGTAAATGTGGTTTTTCCTTTATCTGTTACAATATAAGAAGCAAAATAAATTACTTTTTCTAAGCTTCTTGGAGAAATGTCTAACATTAGGCCAATTCTACTTGGAATTCCTTTAAAATACCAAATATGTGCTACTGGTGCCGCAAGTTCAATATGTCCCATTCTTTCACGTCTTACTTTAGATTTAGTAACTTCAACTCCACATCTATCACAAACGATTCCTTTATATCTTACCCTTTTGTATTTTCCACAATGACATTCCCAGTCTTTTGTTGGTCCAAAGATTTTTTCACAGAACAAACCATCTTTTTCTGGTTTTAATGTTCTATAATTGATGGTCTCTGGTTTTTTTACTTCTCCTTTTGACCATTCTCTAATTTGCTCATCTGATGCTAATCCGATCCTTAATTTATCAAATGCTTCCAATTCATCCATTGAAGGCTCTCCCCCTTTTTAGAAATATGAGGTTAGTTTTAACCTTTTCTCTGCTATTATTTTCTTTTCTAATTTCCACCGCTGTGCAATTCCTTCCTGTCATTATCCTTTTCCATAATAGCTATTTAATTATTCTTCATCATCTAAAATATCTTCTTCATTTAGGAGATTTTCTTCTGCTAGGTCTGAATCATAAATATCTTCCAACATATCGTCTTCTTCTATTTCTTCTCCTAAAGTATCAATTTCTCCCAACTCTTCTTCATTTTCTGCTTCTTCTATTCCCATTCCTTCTAGTTCATCATCATCTGGTAATAAGAATAAATCTTCTTTGTCATTTTTCTCTTTTTCTAAATTTAAATCAATTCCGTCATCAATGTTTTCTTTTAGTTCTAGTTCTTTATTGTCTTCTGAATATAGTTTTACGTCTAAGCATAAACTTTGTAATTCTTTTACTAAAACTTTAAAGCTTTCTGGAACTCCTGGTTCTGGTACATTTTCGCCTTTTACAATTGCCTCATATGTTTTTACTCTACCTACTACATCATCAGATTTTACTGTTAAAATTTCTTGTAAGGTATGTGCTGCTCCATATGCTTCTAATGCCCAAACCTCCATTTCTCCAAATCTTTGTCCACCAAATTGTGCTTTTCCTCCTAAAGGTTGTTGTGTTACTAAAGAATATGGTCCTGTAGAACGTGCATGAATTTTATCATCAACTAAATGGTGTAATTTTAGCATATACATAACACCAACCGTAATTGGCTTGTCAAATGGTTCCCCTGTTCTTCCATCATAAAGAATGGTTTTTCCATTACTTTCTAATCCTGCTTCTTTTAGTAATTCTTCGATGTCTTCTTCTTTTGCTCCATCAAATACCGGTGTTGCCACTTTTAGTCCTAACATCCTTGCAGCAGCCCCTAGATGTACTTCCAATACTTGACCTAAATTCATACGAGAAGGTACTCCAAGTGGATTTAATACAACATCAACAGGTGTTCCATCTGGCATGAATGGCATATCTTCTACTGGTAAAATACGAGAAATAACACCTTTATTTCCATGACGACCAGCCATTTTATCTCCTACAGATATTTTTCTTTTTTGTGCAATATAACATCTGATTACTTGGTTTACACCTGGTCCTAATTCATCTGAATTTTCTCTAGTAAATATTTTTACATCTACAATTGTTCCTGCTTCACCATGTGGTACTCTCAACGAAGTATCTCTTACTTCTCTTGCCTTTTCTCCAAAAATAGCTCTTAACAATTTTTCCTCAGCTGTTAATTCTGTTTCACCTTTTGGTGTTACTTTTCCAACCAAGATATCTCCTGGTCGTACTTCTGCACCAATACGAATAATTCCATCTTCATTTAAGTCTTTTAAACTATCCTCTCCCACATTTGGAATATCACGTGTTATTTCCTCAGGTCCTAATTTGGTATCTCTACATTCACAATCATATTCTTCAATATGGATAGAAGTGTAAACATCTTCTTTTACTAATCTTTCACTTAGTAAAATAGCATCCTCATAGTTGTATCCTTCCCAAGTAGAAAATGCAATCAATACATTCTTTCCTAATGCCATTTCTCCATTTTGAGTAGATGGTCCATCTGCAATAACATCACCTTTTTTTACCTTTTCGCCTTTTACAACGATTGGTCTTTGATTGATACAAGTTCCGCCATTGGTTCTTTTAAATTTACGTAATTTATAAGTATCTTTATTTCCATTAACATTTTTAACAATAATTTCATCTGCTGTCACTTTTTCAATTACCCCATCTTCTGCTGCTAAAATCGTAGTTCCTGAATCTCTTGCTGCTCTATATTCAATACCAGTTCCTACAACAGGAGCTTCTGGTATCATAAGAGGTACTGCTTGACGTTGCATGTTTGCACCCATTAGAGCACGTTTTGCATCATCATGCTCTAAGAAAGGTATCATAGCAGCTCCAACAGAAACTAATTGTTTTGGAGATACATCTATGTAATCTACTTTTTCGGATTCGATATCTAATACTTCATCTAAATATCTCGCCTTTACTCTTTTATGTTTTAACTTACCATCTGGTGTAATTTCTTCTGTTGCTTGTGCAATAATATGTCCATCTTCTTCATCTGCTGTCATATATACAATTTCGTCTGTTAATTTGTGTGTTTCTGTGTCAATTCTACGATATGGAGTTTCAATAAATCCATATTCATTAATCATTGCAAATGTCGTTAATGCAGAAATTAATCCAATGTTTGGTCCTTCTGGTGATTCAATTGGACATAATCTTCCATAATGTGTATAATGAACGTCTCTTACTTCAAATCCAGCTCTTTCTCTTGATAATCCTCCAGGTCCCAATGCAGAAATTCTTCTTTTATGTGTTAATTCTGATAATGGGTTTGTTTGGTCCATAAATTGAGATAATTGAGAACTTCCAAAGAATTCTCTAATAGCGGAAGTAATTGGTTTTGTATTAATTAATGTTTGTGGTGTTACGACATCTAAGTCTTGAATTGTCATTCTTTCACGAACAACTCTCTCTAATCTTGTTAATCCAATTCTGAATTGGTTTTGCAATAATTCGCCCACGCAACGGATTCTTCTATTTCCCAAATGATCGATATCATCTATTTTTCCCAATCCATATTGTAAATTTAACAAATAGCTAACAGAAGCAATGATATCCTCTGTTAAAATATGTTTTGGAACTAACTCTTCTTTTCTCTCTTCAATTACTTTCTTTAAGTCCTTTTTATCTGTGTTATCTAATATATTCTTTAAAATTTCATAATTAACAAGTTCTTTGATATCTAAATCTTCTATATCTACAAAAGCATGAATATCAACTGTTCCATTTCCGATTACTCTTACTTTTTTGTCATCCACTTTTACATCAACAATATTAATTCCTGTATTTTGAATTTCTACTGCCTTTTCCTTTGAAATCATATTGTCTTTTTCTACTAATACTTCTCCTGTTTCTGGGTTAACAATATTATCAAATGCAATATGTCCTTGGATTCTAGTTGCTAAATTTAATTTTTTATTAAATTTATATCTTCCTACTTTTGCTAAGTCATATCTTCTATTATCGAAAAATAAACCATTAAATAAATTTCTAGCAGCATCAACTGTTGGCAATTCTCCTGGTCTTAGCTTTTTGTAAATTTCTACAATAGCTTCATCAGCTGTTTTTACTGTATCTTTATTTAATGTTGCAATTATTTTTTCGTCTTCTCCAAACATGTCAATAATTTGGCTATCTGTTGCCAAACCAACTGCTCTTAAAAGGGAAGTAACTGGTATTTTTCTAGTTCTATCTACTCTAGCATAAAATACATCATTGCTGTCTGTTTCATACTCTAGCCATGCGCCTCTAATTGGCATAACTGTAGAAGTAAAAATTTTCTTTCCTGTTTTATCATAACTTGCATCATAATAACAGCCTGGTGAACGTACCAACTGGCTTACAACAACTCTCTCTGCTCCATTGATAATAAAGGTTCCACTATCTGTCATAAGTGGAAAATCTCCTAAATAGATTTCTTGTTCTTTGATTTCTCCTGTTTCACGATTAATTAGTCTTACTTTAACATGTAATCTCGTAGAATAAGTTGCATCTCTTTCTTTTGCTTCTTCAATACTATATTTGGTTTTATCTTCCATATAGTAATCGAAAAATTCCAATACTAGGTTTCCGGAATAGTCAATAATAGGTGAAATATCTCTTAATACTTCTCCTAATCCCTCTTTAATAAACCAATCATAGGAATCTTTTTGCACTTTTATCAAGTTTGGCATCTCTATAGCGTCTCCAACCCTTGCAAAAGTTTTACGTGTACATTTTTCATGATTTACATCTGTTAACAAAACCTATCACCTCTTAAATAGAAGTAGGAATTTAGAGTTTAGAATTTAGAAATTCTATTTTCCGTATCCACTTCTAAAAATTATGAGCAGTTATATGAATTAGTTGTTAGCTTTAACTCCCAATTCTTTTTTAACAAGAAAGTCCCTCTCAAACAAAAAATGTTTTGCTTATGCAAAAATCCCCTGCTCCTAAGGAAATTTACATTAGCACCTTATTTTTTGTTTGATTCCTCTTTCTTGTTGATTTACATAAACAGTCAGAATATAGCAACAAAAAGGTACGTCGGTAAACCTGTCTTTTTTACCAACTTACCTTTCTTTGTCTTATTTAGAAAACACAAATTCTATTAAACATCTTAACAAAATTTTTAATTTTAACCACCCTTACTAAATTTACCGTTCGGAGATTAAACTTCTCTATATCGTTCCATCTATTTTATTGCTTAATACATGCTATCATAATATATCATACGGAAGCAGGGCTTGTCAAGATTTTTGATAAATTTTTTCAAAATTGGTAAAATTTTAAAAAATTTATCAAAGGGACGCATCGGACTGAGACAATTTTGTCCCATTCCGAAGCGTCCCTTTGGAAGCATTTTTATAATCTTTTATTTACTACATCCCAATTGATAATGTTCCACCATCTGTCAATGTATTCTGCGCGATTGGTTTTATATTGTAAGAAATAAGAATGTTCCCACATATCAATTACTAGTAAAGGAACACAACCCCACAATGTTAAATTTTGATGTTTTTCACATTGTAAAACTTCCAAACGATTAAATTCTGGTACCCATACTAATAATGTCCAGCCCGATGCTTCTACGGATTTGGCTGCTTCTATAAATTGTGCTTTCATTCTTTCAAAATTTCCAAAATCTTTTTGAATTTGCCATTTTAGTGCTTCACTTGGTTCTGTTTGTTTTGGTTTTCCCATATTTTCAAAGAATAATTTATGTAAAATTGCTCCTGATCCATAAAAGCTTAAATCTTTTTCTAAACATTTTATATTTGAAAAATCTCCTGTATTTCTTGCTAAATTTAGTTTCTCTTCTGTTTTATTTGTGTTATCTACATAACCTTTATATAAAATTTCATAATGAATTTTTAGTGTTTGTGCATCATAATAGGGCTCTAATGCGTCATAACGATATGGTAATGAAATCATTTTTAACATAAAAAACCTCCCATATAATATATGAGAGATTTTTTGATTCTATTCTTTTTTTGATTGATACATTTTATATGTATTCTATTTTTCAATCTGATTTAATGCTTTTTCATTTGCATAGTCAATATAATCTTCTACTAATATTTTTATAATGGCAATCACTGGTACTGCTAAAAACATCCCTAAAAATCCAAAATAAGCTCCTCCCACTGTTACAGCAAAAATGACTAATAATGGACTTATTTTTAAAGAATTTCCTACAATTTTTGGGTTAATAATATTAGCATCTATTTGCTGTAATATGGTTACGATTACAACCATCCAAATTGCTTGCCCTAGTCCTCCTGTAATCCATGTTATAATGCCCGCAATCACAACAGCAATAATTGCTCCAAAATAAGGAATAATATTGAATAATCCTATCATAAATCCTAATAGAACAGCATATTTAACTCCCATGATTAACATTGCAATGGATGTAATGATTCCCACAATAATACCATCTAATACTTGACTATAAATAAATTTAAAAAATATTTCATTGCTTTTGGCAAAATACTGACCTATATTTTTACTTGCCCTTTTCTTAAAGATGGCATTGGATAATTTCTTTAAAAATATCAATATTTGTGTTCTCTCTAGTAAAATGTAAATAGAAACAATAATAGTAACAAATGTTGTAAAAATTCCGTTTACAATTCCAAAAGCTCCTTTTAAATAATTTGTAATATTCTCCATACTTAAAAATTGACGGAAATCTATATTTTTTAAATTTTCGATTATTTCTTCTACTGGAATGTAAGATAATATTGAATTTTCCGGAACATTTTCCGCCATTTGCATCACGTAGTTATAATAACTTGGTAATTGGTTAACTAATTCCATTATACTTTTGGATACTGTAGGTAATATAAAATTAAATATAATAACAATGATAAGAAGTGCAATTAGATATACTGTTAGCACACTTAATTTTCTGGCAATTTTTTTCATCCATTTCCATTTTACTTTATGATAAATACTCTCTACTTTTCGGCAAGGTATGTAAAAAAGGTATGCTAATAAAATTCCCAAAACAAATGGCATTAATACACTAAAAATATTTCCCAAAAAATTTTGAATTTCTGTAAAATTATCTAATGTTTTATATACCACAATAACTGCTACTGCAAAGGTAAACCAATACAGCCATTTTGTCCAGGTTCTTTGTTTTTTCATTCTATTTCCTCCTTCTTAAATCTCCTGTATATCTAATTCTACTGGGCAGTGATCACTTCCCATTACATAAGAATGGATTTTCACGTCTTCTATTTTTTCTTTTAATCTCTCTGACACAATAAAATAGTCAATTCTCCATCCAATATTTTTTTCTCGTGCTTTCATCATATAAGACCACCATGTATAACAGTCTGTTTCCTCTGGATATAAATAACGATAGGTATCTATATATCCAGATTGTAGTAATTCTGTCATTTTTCCTCTTTCTTCATCTGTAAACCCTGCACTTTTCCTATTTTGTTTTGGATTTTTTAAATCAATTTCTTCATGTGCTACATTGAAATCTCCGCATACTATAATTGGTTTCTTTTTATCTAATGTTTTTAAATATTTTCGAAACTCATCTTCCCATTTCATACGGTATTCTAGTCTTGTCAGTTCCCTTTGTGAATTTGGCGTATAAACATTTACCATATAAAATGTTTCATATTCTAAGGTAATAACTCTTCCTTCTGTATCATGTTCTTCTACTCCTATTCCATAAGTTATTTGTTTTGGCTCTTTTTTGGTAAAAATTGCTGTGCCAGAATATCCTTTTTTTGATGCACTATTAAAATATTTTTGATATCCATCAAATTGGATGTCTAGTTGTCCTTCTTGCATTTTTGTTTCTTGAATACAGAAAATATCTGCATTACTTTGTACAAAAAAATCTTTAAAGCCTTTATTTATGACAGCTCTTAATCCATTTACATTCCATGTAATTAATTTCATTATTTTTCCTTCCTATTTTTTACGCTTTAAGTAATTTCTTCGAAGAACGGGCGATTAAAATCGCCCCTACATTTTTTTCATAAATTACTTTACACTATCTTTTAACCTTATTTTTCCAATATAAAATAATTATAGCATATTTATCCACTTAAAGTCAAAAGCTTAAAGGCTAAGAAATTTTTTAACACAATTTTTATTTTATAAAGAAATATTTTTAATGTGATTAATTTCCCCTTTTTTTAGATAAATTTCTATCACATCTATTTGAATTGATACATTTTGTATTTTTTTAGAAAGTAAATAATATTCTATCGTTTTACGAATATGTTTCTTTTTTTGCTTTGTCACACTTTGTGCTGGTAAACCATATTTTTGGTTTGTTCTCGCTTTTACTTCTACAAATATAAGGACATTATCTTTTTGTGCAATAATATCAATTTCTCCAAAATAGCATCTAAAATTTGTTTGTATGATTTTATATTGTTCCTGAATTAAATATTGTTTTGCTATTTCTTCCCCACTTTTTCCAATTTTCTGCTTAAAATACATATTACTCCTTCATTTTAAAAAAATTTCCTGGTAATTTTTCAACATACCCGTCTAATTCCATCATCATTAATTTTGCACTTGTTTGATTACTATCTAATTTTAATTTTTTACTTATTTCATTTATATGTATGGTTTCTGTACCCAAAATTTTACTAATATCTTGATATTCAGCTGGGATATCCATTTTTTCTCTTGTTTCTTTCCCTGTTTTTGATTTTAAAAATGGAAATTCTTTTATAATATCTTCTATGTTTCTTGTTAAAATTGCACCTTTTCTAATTAAATTGTTCGTTCCTACTCCATATTTATTATCTACTTGATTGGGAATACTAAACAATTTTCTCCCTTGTTCTAATGCCAGTTTGGCTGTAATGGCAGTTCCGCTTCTATAATGTGCTTCTACAACAAGTGTTCCAATGGCAATTCCACTAATAATACGGTTTCGTGCAATAAACTGTTTTCCACTTGGTTCTTGCTTTGGTTCATATTCTGTTATTACAACGCCATGTTCTATAATTTTTTCAAATAACATCCTATTTTCTTCCGGATAAATATGTGAAAAACCACCTCCTAAAACAGCAATTGTTTCTCCTCCTCCTTCCAATGCTCCAATATGTCCAGCAGTATCAATTCCCTTTGCCATACCACTACTAATACATAATCCCAGTTTTACTAATTGCTTTGCATATTGCTTTGCCGTTTTTATTCCGTTTTCTGTGCAACTTCTTGAACCAATAATAGAAAAACAATTATCATTTAAAATATTCTCATTTCCCATAACATATAATTTCTGAGGAGGATTTTTTATATTTTTTAATAATTTTGGATAGTTTTTGTCATTCCATTTAATTTCCTTTATCTCTTTTTTCACTCTTTATTTTCCTTTCTAAAAATCTCTTATCTATTCCAATATTTTCGATCTAAACTTCTATATTGAATGGCTTCTGCAATATGTTCTTTCTGAATTCTTTCGCATTCTTCTAAATCCGCAATGGTTCTTGCCACTTTTAAAATCCTTCCATATGCTCTAGCACTAAGTCCTAATTGACTAAAGGCTTTTTCCAATATCGTTTTGCTTGGTATATCTAACTTACAATAAATATCCATTAATTTTGGTGTTAATTCTGAATTTGAGAAAATACCATATTTTTGATATCTCATTTTTTGTATTTCTCTTGCACGATTTACTCTTTCTTTTATTTTAGAAGATGATTCCCCTCTTTTTTCGTCTTTTAGTTTTTCGTATTTTACTCCCTCCACTTCCATATGAATATCAATTCTATCCAACAATGGTCCACTAATTTTATTTCGATATCTTTGAATTGCCTGTTCTGAGCAAGTACACTCTTTTTCTTTAGAACCATAATAACCACAGGGACACGGATTCATGCTAGCAATTAGCATAAATTCGCATGGGTAAGTTAAACTTGCACTTACTCTAGTAATACTAATTTTTCCATCTTCTAATGGTCCTCTTAACACCTCTAATGTATTTTTTTGAAATTCCGGTAGTTCATCTAAAAATAAAACACCATAATGTGCTAAGCTAATTTCTCCTGGTTTTGGAATTTTCCCTCCTCCTACTAAAGAGACTCCAGATACTGTGTGATGTGGTGAACGAAATGGTCTTTCTTTTATAAATGATGCATTTTCTGGTAATATTCCCGCAATACTATGTATTTTAGTAATTTCTAATGCTTCTTCAAAACATAAATCTGGTAAAATCGTAGGTAATCTTCTCGCTAACATAGTCTTTCCGAGAACCTGGACTTCCAATTAGTAAACAATTATGAGCACCTGCTGCTGCAACCTCTAAGGCTCTTTTTACATTTTCTTGACCCTTAACTTCTGAAAAATCTAAGATATTTTCTTGTTTCTTTTCAAAAATGGCATTTCTATCCACAGTTTGTGGTAAAATATCTTCTTCTTGATTTAAAAAATGAATAGCCTGCTCGAGATTGTCAATAGGAATCACTTTAATTCCTGTTACAATCGCTGCTTCTTGTGCATTTTCTTTCGGCAATATTATATACTCCATTCCCAGTCTCGCTGCTTCAATACACATTGGCAATACCCCATTTATTTTATTTAATTTTCCATCTAAAGAAAGTTCTCCAATAAAAACGAATTTCTCTAAATTTCTTTTTTGTATCATTTCATTTGCCATCAGTATTCCAATTGCAATTGGCAAGTCAAAAAAGGTTCCTTCTTTTTTGGTGTCTGCTGGTGCTAAATTGATAATAATTTTTTTACTTTTTTCTTCGATTCCAATATTTTTAATTGCTGTACGTATACGATCTTTTGCTTCTTTAATACTCACATCTGGCAATCCAACTACATTCCATTCTGGCATACCATTTGCCACATCTACCTGTACAGATACTAAATATCCATCTAGGCCATGTAAAGACATACTATTGATAATAGCAAGCATATATTACCTCCTTTTTTATACAACAAAAGAGGGCATACTATTTCTAGTTTGCCCCCCAAAAAAATTATTTTCTTTTAAAATTCATAAATATAACATTCTAATGATCTTCTTCCAAATTGTAACGCCTGACCATGTGATCCCATGTAAATATCAAGTTTACTATTAGATATTGCTCCACCTCTATCTTGTACTACAAACCATCCACCATTTGGTTTATCACTAAAATATGGAATATAGATAACTGTTCCAATTGGATAGCTAGAACCTGCTGCTACTGTATACCAACTTGATGCTGGAGCTCCAGAGCTTGTAATTCCATTTGTTTTTCCACAGCAGATGGCACAAGAACAATAAGCAGATGTATTCATAGTAACTACATATGGTGTGACATCCTTTACTCTTGCTGCAATACTACTTGCAGATTCTACTGCCGGATTAGTGGTAGCTGTTCTTACTCCACTTCTGGAAGTTTGCACATTAACTTGCACAATTTTATTTACTGGTTCTTTAATAATAACAGAAGAAAGTTCTGTTCTCTCTATTTCAACATCATTTTTATATTTTACATTATAAGTTACTTCTTTTAAACCATTTTGTCCTTGTTGTATTACTCTATTTCTTGTATTAGAATTCCCACCAGAATTGTCTTTCGTAATTGTTTCATATGGAATTTCTACTTGTTCTACCACTATTTTTTCTACAATTGGTGCATAAGAGTTTAATATGTCATTCATTTCTTGTTTTACTTCTTCATTTGATGTTTGAGAAATTGTAATTTCTTCTGATTCTTTTACGATTCTAATGGTTTTATCTTCGCCAATCTCTTCTTCTAAATCAGGAATTACCTTTTCTCCTTCTAAAATTATAATATGATTTTCATTTAATATTTCAGAAACCTTTGTTTTTGATGTCATTACATTTAATTCTGTATGATCTGATAATTCAATTTTTACACTGTTTACTTGAATATTTCCCGCTTTTACAGCAAGTCCTAATCCAAAAATGATTGCAATGCATATTATCAACATTTTTATTATCGATGCTCTTGCATTTTCTTTGTTTTTCATAAGAAATTAATCCTCCTCTAAACAACGTTTTTATTATAGCATGGTTTTCCGATTTTGTCAAATTTTAGCCTTTATTTTATCATTTCGCTTTTCCCAAGTATTACTATATATTTATGCGGCTTGTACTAAAAATATGCTACTTTTTTATATTGAATTTATTTTTATTTTTCTATATAATATGTAAAATTAAAAAATAAAGGAGTAAATTTTGAAAAAGAAAATAGATATACCACTTTTTATATTCATATCTTTCATTGTTTGTACTTTAATTGCTTTAATCGTGTGTCTATGTATTTTATGGTATGATATGATAAATAAGTCATCTTCAACAGTTGTAGCAAGCACATATCCATCACCTCCTGTTATAGACACACCATTTCAGGCAGAAAAGGAAAAAGTGGAAATCATTGTTGTTCCTCTTAATCATGGTGGAATGCAACAAAATAATACTTCTGAATTAGGAAAATTGGTTCCTATTCCAGAAATTCCAAAATATTATATTAAAATTAATTGCTCTGCCAACACAATTACTGTTTATCAAAAAGATCAATTAGGAAATTTTACTGTTCCTGTAAAAGCCTTTGCTTGTTCTACTGGAACGGCAACACCAAGGACAGGAACCTATCCTCTTACCAGTTATAAAGCTAATTGGGTTCCTCTTTTTGGAGATGTTTATGGTCAATATGGTTGGCAAGTAACCGGACATATCATGTTACACTCTGTTCCCTATACCAAATTATATGATAAAAGTAGTCTAACTTATTATAATTATGATAGATTAGGAACTTCTGCTTCTTCTGGCTGTATTAGGCTAACAGTAGCAGACGCCAAATGGATTTATGATAATTGTATTGTAGGAACTATTGTTGAGTTTTATTCTGACCCAAACAATCCTGGTCCTTTGGGCAAACCAGAGACACAAAAGATTTCTGGAAATTATCGTTTGCGCGGATGGGACCCTACAGACCCTGATCCTAATAACCCTTGGAATACATAATATTAATAGAGATGCTCCTAAAAAGAGCATCTCTTATTTATCATTACTATTTTTTACTTGCTTCTTCTGCATATTTGTTATTTACTACTTTATCATAAGGTGCTTTTTGTGTTAATTCTCCTGCTTCAGTCATAACTGTTTGTAATAATTCAAATGATTCTTGCGTCATAACTGGTGTTGCATTCCAAGCATCAATATCTTTATACTTTTGCACAACAGTTTCTAGTAAATCGATTTCTGTGTCTGGGAAAAAGCTTGCTATTGCTTCTGCTACTTCTCTTGCTGAATGCTCTGCTACCCATTTTTGACCTTGATAAACACTATTTGTAAATCTTTGCATAATGTCTTCGTTTTCCTCAATATAGCTTTTCTTTGCAAAATATGCGGTATAAGGTATTTCTCCTGCAGCTTCTCCCACAGATGCTACAATATATCCTTTTCCTGATTGTTCAATCATAGAAGCTGTTGGTTCAAATAAAGTTACATATTCCGCTTCTCCTCCTGTAAAAGCACCAGCCATAAGATCGAATTTAATACTATCATCTAATACCATGTCTGTTTGTGGATTCATACCATTTTTCTTAATAACATATTCCAATGTCATATAAGGAACTCCACCTTTTCTACCTGGGATAATTGTTGTTCCTTTTAAATTTTCCCATTTAAAGTCATCTTGTTTTGTTTTGCTTACTAAAAATGAACCATCTTTTTTGGTTAATTGCGCAAATACTTGGGTGTAATCTTCTTTTCCTTCGTTATAAACATAAATAGATGCTTCTGGTCCTGCAAATCCAATGTCCACCTGATTTGCCAAAACTGCCGTCATAACGGTATCTGCGCCTGTTCCTGTTATCAATTCTATGTTTATACCATTTTCCTCAAAAAAGCCGTTATTGATGGCAGCATATTGAGGTGCATAAAATACAGAACGTGTTACTTCACTTACTGTTAAATCTACCATTTCTTTTGTTTCACCTTCACCTGTTGGTGCAGCTGGTTCAGTATTTTTGTTTAAGAAAAATCCTAGTATTCCTGCTATAGCAAGAATTACTATGATAGTGATTATAATGTATTTTTTCAAGTCTTACTCATCCTTTCTTGTTATGTTAAAAGACATTTTGGAGTTAAGTAGGCTATTTAAAAACAGCCTACCATATTCATTTAGTTGTATTTTTACAAACCTTAATTTCCAAATTTATGAGATTTTTGAATGATTTTTTCCAAGAAAACGACTGATTGATACATAATAGCAGCTACTATTGCTAATAATATAACACTTGCCATTACTAAATCTAATTTAAAAACTTGCCCCCCATAAACAATTAAATATCCAATTCCTGCTTTTGAAACAAGAAATTCTCCTGATATTACTCCAACCAAAGATAATCCAATATTTACTTTTAATGTATTAATAAAAGTGGAAAGGTTTGCTGGTATCATAATTTTGGTTAATATCTGAAATTTATTACAATTAAATGTTTTTGCCATCTTTATCTTTTCTTTGTCTGTATTTTGAAAACCATTTGAAATTTCTAATATGGTTACAATAAGAGAAATGGAGATTGCCATCACAATAATAGCTGGCATTCCCGCTCCCACCCATATAATAATGATGGGGCCTAAAGATACTTTTGGCAAACTATTTAATACTACTAAAAACGGTTCTGCTACTTTTGCTAAAAATGGTGACCACCATAAAACAATCGCAATTAAAATACCGTAAAATTGTCCCTGTTAAAAATCCAATTATTGTTTCTAAAGAAGTTATACCAATATGTTTTAATAAATCATTCTGCGATAAATTTGTTAGTGTCTCCCAGACTCTACTTGGTTGGCTTGTAATAAAACTATCAATAATATTTGCATTCGCCAATATTTCCCATAAAATAATAAATCCCAAAACAATAGCTAATTGTGTTACAATAACAACTACTTTTTTCTTTTTTACTTTTCTTAAGTATTGTTTTCTATCCTCTGATATTGCTTTATTCTTCATCTTTTACTTCCAGCTCCTTCCATAAGTCGTTAAAATACTTGCTGAACTTTGGGCTATTTCTACAATTAATTGGTGTTCTGGTTTCCATTTCAAAATCAATGGTATGAATATTTTGGATTTTTGCTGGTCTTTGGCTTAATACAATTACCCTGTCTGCCATACTAATTGCTTCTGAAATATCATGTGTTACCATAAGAACTGTTATTTTTTCATTTTTTAAAATATGAAAAATATCATTTGTAACCATAATCCTTGTTTGGTAATCTAATGCAGAAAAAGCTTCATCTAATAAAAGAATTTTAGGTTTAATTGCTAATGTTCGAATCAATGCTACTCTTTGTCTCATTCCTCCTGATAATTGATTTGGATATTTATCTTTAAATTCATATAATTTATATTTTTTTAGTAAATTTAATACATATTCTTCATTTTCTTTGTCTTTCATATGCTTTACTTCTAGTCCAAATATTACATTTTGATAGATAGTACGCCATTCCAAAAGACTATCTTTTTGTAACATATATCCAATTTTAGGTGATATGTTTGTGATTTCTTCTCCTTCTAGTAAAATTTTCCCAGTTGTTTTTGGTTCCAATCCTGCAATAATAGATAAAAGTGTTGATTTCCCACATCCGCTCGGTCCAATGATGCTAATAAATTCTCCTGGTTTTACTCCAAATTGAATTTTTTCAATTGCAATAATCTCCCCATTCTTTGCTTGATACTTTTTGGTAATATCTTGTATTTTCAATATTTCTTCCATAAGTTGTTCCTCCTAAATATGTCTTTGCTTATAATATATTCTAGATAACATAAAATGGTGAGAAAGGATATTTATTATTAAAAATTATCTTTTTTTAATTGATTAAATTGTTCTTGTACTTTGTTTTCTACTTCTTTTGTTTTCTCTGTATTTAAGAAAAATTTTCTTCCTCTTTTATCTAAAATATCTCCTTCTTTTACACTTGTTGGTAATTCAACATATGGTATTTCTATCATTTCTTTACTTTTTCTATTTTCTAAAACTGCCATTTCTCCCTCAATCCTATCTAATGTATAACTAGCACCTTCTAGAAAATCTTGTAACTCCTTTATAAATTCAGAAATGGGTTCTTCTCTTTTTCCCATATCTTTTCTCGTGAATTCATCAATTCTCATAAAACATCTTCCTTTCTATTTTTTAATTTGATATAATATTTTCATATTAGAGGTGGAATTATATGAAACAAAAACAAAAGCATAAATTAAAATATCTTTTTATTTTAATGATTTTATTGATTGGAACTTTGGTAGGAGGAGAATTTGTTTTTGAACCTTTTGAAAACAAATCAGAAGAAACTGCAAGTTTGCCAATTGATGGCTCTGTTTTGCAAGTTTATTTTTTTGATGTTGGTCAAGCTGACTGTTCTTTGATATTAAACCAAGGGAAGTCTATACTAATTGACGGTGGAAATGATAAAGATGGGGCTACCATCACAGAATATTTAAAAAATTCTCTGGGGATTTCTAAATTAGATGTTGTAATAGCGACACATCCTCATGCAGACCATATTGGAGGATTAGATACGATTATAGATTCTTTTGAAATAGGAGAAATCTACATGCCAAACTGTACCTCTACTGATGTACAATTCGAAGAATTATTAAATGTGATAGAAAAGAAAAATTTGAATATTACCGTTCCAGAAATAGACGATACTTTTACCATTGGAAGTGCTGAATGTACGATTATGAATGTGGATAATACAGAACCTGAAAATAAAAATCTATCCTCTATTGTTTTACGATTGGCTTTTGGAAAGCAAAGTTTCCTTTTCACAGGAGATAGTGAGGAAAAAAATGAGGCTTCACGTACATGGCCAAAAACAAATGTCTTAAAAGTAGGACATCATGGGTCTGATACAAGCAGTTCTCAGGAATTTTTAGATGCTTTGCAACCAGAAATTGCGATTATTTCTGTAGGAATAGACAACTCCTATTCTCATCCTAAAAAAGAAGTTTTGGATAGATTGCAAAATATTGGAGCTTCTATTTATAGAACAGATATGGATGGCACTATTTTAATCACTTGTGATGGTACTGAAAATACAATTTCTACCATGGAAGTTTCTTTAGAAGGTCAATAAAATACCAAAAAGGAGAATGAAAATGACGTTTTTTACGATAAACCGTTTTGAAGGAAATATAGCAATTTTAGAAAATCGAGAAACAAAAGAAATGTTAGAAGTTTCTTTATCTTCTCTCCCTCCTAAAAGTAAAGAAGGAGACATTCTAAAATGGGAAAACCATAAATTTTTATATGATAAAGAAAAAACAAATCAAACTAAAAAACGTATACAAGATAAATTTCAAAAATTACGTAAAACAAAAGAGTAAGAATTCTTTCTTACTCTATTATATTCTCTTCTTTTTCTTTATTTCCTCCCATGGCATCAAATATAATTCTTTGTAAATAGCTTTTGTCTGCGTACTGTCCATCACATGCTTTTACAAAAGCTTTTCTTACATAGCCAAAATTTTGTAATAATAATTGAAAATTGAATGGGAACCCCTTTTCTTTTGCAAACTGCGCCGAAAATGCAACAACACTTCTAGTATTTCCATCACGAAAAGGATGTACCTGCCACAAGCTGGCAAATAATTCTGTAAATTTCGCAGCTCTTGTTGTAACTGACATAGAGTTCCATTTTTGTTCATTAATTTCTTTTAAATATTGTTTCGTTTGAGGGGCAATATCTTTTGGAAATGCATAACGAATCGTGTCTCCTCCCAAAATTTCCTCTGGTTTTTCCATTTGAACAATTCTATAATTTCCTGCCCAGTCAAAGACATCTCCCAAAATATGTTTATGAATTGCTTTTAAATATTCCTCATCTAATTTATCATGTTCTATACTTCCTACAGATAATAATTTTGCAAAACATATATCTGCTTCCGCCTGTCTTAATTGTTCATAATCTTTTATGCCTAATTTATTCTTTAAAACGGGAACATCATCATATAAATACGGATCGTTCATTTTTTCTCCTTTTATTGATATTTTTCCAATATTCTCTTTTGAATTTCTTCTATTTCCATTGTACCATCAATGTATTGTTTTGCCAATTCTAACACTTCATCACTTGGTCTATCCGCTCCCATTAGTTCAATTGCTAATGCCCTTTTTACAATTTCTTTTCTTTCTTCCTTTGTTGTATCAGCTATTAAATACTTTTCTTCCACTGCTTTTACTCTCCTTTTAGCTTATTAATTAATTTTTGGTAAATTGGTTTCATTCTTGCCTCATTGGAAACAGATATCACTTCATCCATATTTACCCATTTTACCCCACTATTTTCATCCTCTTTGATGTGCAATTTCTCTGTTTCTGGAACCTCTAATAAAAAAGTAGTATTCAAATGCACATGGGAAGCAACTTGTTTTCCTCTTTTTATATGTGGATCAACTCCAATGATTTCTAGAGAAAAAATTTCTTTTTGAATTGGTCTTACCTGCGTAATTCCAGTTTCTTCTTTTAATTCTCTTATGGCAACACTTAACACATCTTCTTCACCATCACAGTGTCCGCCTGTCCAGCCCCAAGATTGATAAATATTATGGTATATCATCAATACTTTCGTTCTATCCGGATTTACTGCCCACGCAGAGCTTGTAAAATGTCCTATTTCATTTTTTCTCGTTAACACATCATCAAAAATATCCATATATTTTAACATCATCTCTTTATCTTTTTCCTCTTCCGCATTATAAGGAATATAATTTTCGATTTGCTCTCTTAAATTCATTTTTAA
>CALXQB010000020.1 GCA_944390445.1 uncultured Clostridia bacterium
AGGGGAGTCCCACCTTAGGCAACAAAATTAGTTTGGACAAGCCACTAATTTATTAGAAGAAGTTGAAGAATTCAATTCCTCAATTTCTTTTTTGTTTCAAAAGTTGACAAACTAAAATAGCAGACAGAACTGTTAGAAGAATACTAAAAAAATTTGTTGACAATAAAACTATTGAAAGTGTTGGAAATGCTGAAAATACACCAAATAAAAAATACAAATTGGCAGAGTAATGGCAGAGCAATGGCAGAGTTGAAAATAACATACATATATAATGGTGGATATTCAAATAACCCAGAATTTGTTATGTAGAGACAATGAGATAATTAATTCTTAATCCAGGAATACTGAATTGTTCATAATTTTATTTGTTTATATATTGTAAAATCATAAAAAAATGATATAACTAAATTAAATTTAAAGAATAGGAAAGAGGAGGAAATAATGAAGAAAGAAGAAATTACACTAAAAAATACAAAAGCAGAAATATTAGAAGCGCTAAATGAAGCACTTGAAAGAGAAAAAGATTTAGAAAAAACGAAATATGAACCACAAAAAAGCAGAGGAAAAAAAGAAGACAGAAAAAGCAATAGAAGTAACCCGTGAAAATGTAGAACAAAAAATATTTTCTGAAGAGTTAAATAATAAATTTAAAGATTTAGAAATAGCAATAAAAGCAGAAGAGGATAAACTAAAAGATTTATATGGAATAGAGGAAGAATTAAGTAACTTGACAATTATGATAAACACAGGAAAAGACTATATGGCAAAATTAGAAAATGAAAAGAATTTAAAAGTTGAAAAAATAAATAATGAGATTAAAGAATTAGAAGAAGATTATGATAATAAAAAGGAAAACTTAAAAAAGAATATGATTTAAAAGTAAAGAATCTTAAATTAGAAAGAGAAAGGGAAAATGAAGAATATAATTATAAATTAAAAAGAGAAAGAGAAATTGCCAATAATAAGTGGGAAGACGAAAAAAATGAAAGAGAAAAAATATTAACTGAAAAAGAAGAAAAAGCAACCATCCTTTTAGAAGAGGCGAAAGCGAAAGAAGAACATACAAAGGAATTAGAAAAACAAGTAGAAGAAATTCCATCTTTACTTGAAAAGGAATATGAAAGAGGAAAGAAAGAAGCTACAGCAGAAATTCAAAAAGAAAACAAATACACTACCGAATTGCTAAAAAAGGATTTTCAAAATACAATTGATAGACAAAATGATAAAATTGAATCCCTAAAAGAAGAATTGGAAAAGGTAAATACAGAGAAAGAAGCATTACAAAATAAACTAGATCAAGCATATCACCAAATTAAAGAAATGGCAACTAAAACTGTAGAAGCAACAGGAGGAGTAAAAATTTTAGGGAATAATTCCAATGAAGCTAATAAATAATTATGAGTCATTATTTAAAAGAACATTAGATAAAATTAGATATGTATTTACAAGATGATTTTACATGAAAAATAACTTAATGTATAGAGAAAAATGTTAGTGTTTTGCTTATTTGACTGAAATGTGGTATAATGTAAATAATCAGCAAAGCTGATGTACAAAATCCACTAAGGAAGGAATGGGAATTTTGAAGCACAGGAGCGACATCGATGGAAAAATTTTTTCTATTGATTACCGGAGACATGTCTGGGACTTTATGTCAGAGAGAGATAAAGTCATGACCTTCATACGACTGGACGATGAATCCAGGATTGGCATTATCGTAGAGATTGTGTCAATCGAGGAGGCAGCAGAAATGCTAGCATTTTGGGTGAATGAAGAAGAAGGAAGAAGGCTGTTCTTCAGACTCCCTATTTCCACCAGAGAAAAGATTCGTCAATACGGCGAGAGGTGGATTCGGAGGTTCTATCGTTGAACTTCCCAAGGAAACGTTGGATATTTGCAATTGCAAACTCAATGTTTCCTTTTTTTGTGCCCCAAACTATTAAACTGACCCGTCAGTCTATTTAAAACCTAAAAATTTTATGATATATATAATAACGATAAAAAATAATTTTAGGAGGAATAGGATGACAAATTTAAAACAATGTATTGAAGTTAATGATTTAAAAGACATGTTAAAAAAGACAGGAGAAATATATGGGGATAGACCTGCTTATAAAATAAGAATTGCAGAGAATAACTATAAAGTTTTTACACATAAAGAAGTAAGAGAAATGATAGATGGATTAGGAACGGCCTTAATTGATTTAGGACTAAAAGGGAAAAGGATTGCAGTTATTGGAGAAAATAGATACGAATGGGAAATTGCCTACCTTTCTATTGTATGTGGGACAGGAATTGTAGTACCATTAGATAGATCATTACCAGAAAACGAATTAAAAAAATTAGTAGAACGTTCAGAAATAGAAGCAATATTCTATTCTCAAAAATACGAAGAAAGCTTGAAAAAGATTATTCATAGTGGAACAGGGAAATTAAAGCATCTAATTTCAATGGATTCATTAGAACATAAAAATGGAATTTATTCTGAAAAAGAATTAATTGAAACGGGTAAAAGATTAATAGAACAAGGAAATAGAGAGTTCTTAGATAGTAAAATTGATGAAGAAGGAATGAGTATCATGTTATTTACATCAGGAACAACGGCAGAATCTAAAGTGGTTAGTTTATCCCATAAAAATATAGCAATCAATTTAATGGATATTGCTTCTATTTTAGATGTGGATAGCAATGATAGAATTTTATCATTTCTACCTGTACATCATGTTTTTGGCTGTACAGTTGGATTTTTATTCTCATTATATTTAGGTGCACAAACATCATTTTGTGATGGAATAAAACATATTGTAGATAACTTGAAAGAATATGAAATCACTTTCTCTTCCTTTGTACCAGCAATTTATGAAAATATTTATCGAAATATACTAAAAAAACTAGAAAAAGAAGGAAAATTAGAGCAAGTACAAGATGCCATGATAAAACATAGAAATGATAGTATGGAAGAAAAGAAAAAGATATTTAAAGAGATACATGAAGTACTTGGAGGACATATTCGATTACTATTGAGCGGAGCAGCTGCTTTAGACCCAAAAGTAGAACAGGGATTTAGAGACTGGGGAATTAATTTATGCCAAGGTTATGGATTAACAGAAACATCACCAGTAGTTGCTGTTGAGACAAATACAGAATTTAGAGTAGGTTCTGTAGGAAAAGCAATTCCACATGTTCAAGCAAAACTAGAAGATGTAAATGCAGAAGGAATGGGAGAATTAGTTGTAAAAGGACCTAATATCATGCTTGGCTATTATGAAAATGAAGAAGCAACAAAAGAAGTACTAAATGATGGATGGTTCCGTACAGGAGACTTAGCAAGTATAGATGAAGATGGATATATTTTTATTAAGGGAAGAAAGAAAAGTGTAATTGTGTTAAAAAACGGGAAAAACATTTTTCCAGAAGAAATGGAAAATTTGGTAAATAAAATTGTAGGAGTAAAAGAATCATTCATTTTCGGAAAATCAACAAAAGAAGATAAAGATGATGTAAAAATATATTCTAAAATAGTATTTGATAGAGATGTAGTAAAAGAGGCATATAAAGTAGAGAATATGGACGGAATATATGAAGCAATTAATAATAAAGTAAAAGAAATTAATCATACTATGCCAGCTTATAAAGCGATTAAAGGTATTATTCTTTCTGAAACACCACTTATCAAAACAACTACATCAAAAATAAAAAGACAAGAGGAGTTAAAAACAATTGTATAAAATAGAACTTCCAAAATTAAATACGAAATGGCTAGGAAAAGAAACAATCTATTATAAAGAAATTGATTCCACACAAAAAGAGGTTTGGAGAAGAATAGAGAATAAAAATATAGACAATGGTACATTAATTTTGGCTGATATTCAAACTGATGGAATAGGAACACATGGAAGAAAATGGTATACTTCACAAGAAGAAAATATAGCATTTTCTTTTGTGATATATCCGAATATTCAGATTCAAAAAATAGAAAATTTAACAGTAGAAATAGCAGAAACTCTTTTGAAAGTATTCCAAAAAATATATTCCATTCAACTAGCAATTAAAAATCCAAATGATATTGTCATAAAAAACAAAAAAGTAGGTGGAATATTGACAGAAACGAAACTAAAAGGTGAGATGGTAGAATGTCTGGTAATTGGAATAGGTATTAATACAAACCAGCAAAAATTTACAAAAGAAATAGAGAATATTGCTACTTCTATAAAAAATGAGTTTCATATAAAAGTTGATAATCTAGAAGTGATTACAGAATTTTGTAATCTCTTCGAACAAAATATAATAAAAAGGATGGGAAAATAAAATGAAAATAGGATATTTATTTCCAGGGCAAGGAACCCAAACTGTTGGAATGGGAAAAGATTTATATGAAAAGTATGAAGCATATAGAAACATATATCAAAGAGCAAATGACTTAACAGGATATCAATTAGAAGATATTACTTTTCGTGGACCAGAAGGACAATTAAATCAAACAAAATATACACAAATAGCAGTTTTAACAATGAGTTTAGCAATACTAGAACTATTAAATCATGAGAAAATTGAACCAACTGCATGCTTAGGACTAAGTTTAGGAGAATATAGCGCTTTAGTATGTGGAAAAGCATTAAATTTTGAGGATGGTATCAAAATCATAAAAAAAAGAGGAATTTTAATGCAAGAATTGTGCCCTAAAGGAGATTGGCATATGGTAGCTATTATGGGGCTAGATGAAGAAAAAGTAACAAAAATATGCAAAAGTATTACTTCTGGCTTTATTGCTCCGGCAAATTTCAATTGCCCAGGACAAATTGTAGTATCAGGTGAAAAAGAGGCAATTGAAGAAGCAATTCAAAAGGCAAAAGAAGAGGGAGCAAGAAAAACGGTAGAATTAAATACAGCTGGTCCATTTCATACGATTATGTTAGAAGAAGCAGCTAAAAAATTAAAGGAAGAATTAGAAAATATTACAATTCATAAATTTGAAACCAGTGTCATAAAAAATATAGATGGAAAAGTATATAATGACAGTGATAATATAAAAGATATTTTAGCAAAGCATATCATGTGCCCTGTTAGAATGGAAGAAGGAATTAGAACAATGTTAAATATGGGGATTGATACTTTTGTAGAAATTGGACCAGGAAAAACATTGTCAGGTTTTGTAAAAAGAATTAATAAAGAGGTAAATGTTATAAATATCAATAGCGTAGAAACTTTAGAAAATGCGATAGCATTTATAAAAGGAGGTAATGCTTAAATGAATAAGGTAGGATTTGTGACAGGGGCGACCAGAGGAATTGGAAAACAAATTGCAATTACTCTAGCAAAAGAAGGGTATGATATTGTCATTAATTATAGAGAAGAAAATGAACAATTACAAGAAACCAAAAAAGAAATAGAAAACTTAAATGTAAAATGCTTAGCAGTTCAAGGAGATATTTCTCGCTATGAAGATTGTGAGAATATGGTAAAAAAAGTGATAGAGAAATTTGGAAAAATAGATGTATTAGTCAATAATGCAGGGATTACAAAAGACATGTTGTTACTTAGAATGAAAGAGGAAGATTTTAGAAAAGTAATTGATGTAAATTTAATAGGAACATTTAATATGTGTAAAAATGTTACTTCTTACATGATGAAAGAGAGAAATGGAAGGATCATTAATATCTCTTCTGTTGTTGGTATTTCTGGAAATAGTGGCCAAGCAAATTATGCAGCATCTAAAGCAGGAGTCATTGGTTTTACGAAAAGTTTGGCAAAGGAATTGGCTAGCAGAAATATATTAGTAAATGCTGTTGCCCCTGGTTTTATACAGACAGACATGACCAATGTATTAAAAGATGAGACAAAAGAGGAAATTAGAAAAACAATACCATTAAGAAGAGAAGGAAAAGCAGAAGAAGTTGCAAATGTTGTTAAATTTTTGGCATCAGAAGATAGCAGTTATATTACAGGACAAGTGATACAAGTAGATGGTGGAATGCTAATGTAGATAGTGTAAAATAATCTATGAAAAAATGTAGGGGCGATTTTAATCGCCCGTGCTTCGAAGAAATTGCTTAAAAAAGCAAGGAAAGGAATGAAAAAATATGACAAAAAGAGTCGTTATAACAGGGCTAGGAGCAATTAGCCCAATTGGAAATACTGTAGAAGAAACATGGAAAGGAATTAAAGAAAAAAAGTGTGGAATTGATGAAATTACATTGTTTGATACAAGCAACTTAAAAACAAAATTAGCAGCAGAAGTAAAAGACTTTGATCCTTCACAATATCTCGATCCAAAACAAGTAAAAAGATTAGATAGGGTATCTCAATTTGCAATTATAGCAGCAAGAGAAGCTTTTCAAGATAGTAAAATTACCAAAGAAAATACAGATTATGAAAGAGTAGGAATTTATGTAGGAACAGGAATTGGTGGATTAATCACACTTCAAAATCAATGTGAAGTAAGATTAGAAAAAGGAAATAATAGAGTATCTCCTATGTTTATTCCAATGGTAATTGCTAATATGCCAGCTGGAAATATTGCAATGGATTTAGGGCTAAAAGGTGAATCTGTGGCAATGGTAAGTGCATGTGCATCTTCAAATCATGCAATTGGAGAGGCTTACAGAGCAATTAAACATGGGTATGAAGATGTGATTGTTGCAGGAGGATGTGAAGCAACTATTTGTCCAATCGGAATTGCAGGATTTGAAAATATGAAAGCATTATCTCATGCTACAGATAAAAATAGAGCAAGTATTCCATTTGATAAAGAAAGATCAGGATTTGTTATGGGAGAAGGAGCAGGAATCCTTGTATTAGAAGAGTTAGAACATGCCAGAAAAAGAGGAGCAAAAATTTATGCAGAAATCATTGGATATGGAGCTACTTCAGATGCTTATCATATTACCTCTCCAGACCCAGAAGGAAATGGTGGAGCAAGAGCAATGCAAAGAGCAATGCAAGATGCTAATGTAAAGCCAGAAGAAATTGATTATATTAATGCACATGGAACCTCTACTAGTTTAAATGATTCTACTGAAACTTTGGCAATCAAAACTGCATTAGGGGAAGCAAGTAAAAAAGTGAAAGTAAGTTCTACCAAAAGTAATACAGGACATTTATTAGGTGCAGCAGGTGCAATAGAAGCTATTATTACAACAAAAGCAATTGAAAATAAATTCATTCCTCCTACCATTCATTATGAAGTGAAAGACGAAGCTTGTGACTTAGATATTGTACCAAATGAACCAATTGAGCAAGAAATAAAAATAGCTATGTCAAATTCATTAGGCTTTGGTGGACATAATGCAAGTATTATGATAAAGAAATTTGAAGATTAAATATCTAAATAACAGAAAGGAGTATGATAAAATATGGAATATGAGCAGATCAAACAATTAATAGAAGATATGGGAAACTCAAAATTAACTGCGATTGATATTGAATTTCCAGATGGCATCAAAATAAAAATGGAGAAAAAAGAAGAACCAAGAGTAATTCTACAAAAGGAAGAAGTAAAAACCCAACAAGGACCATCAAAAATAGAAGAAACACCGAAAGAGCAAGTGACTGGGAATATAGTAAAATCACCTATGGTGGGAACTTTTTACATAAAGCCATCTCCTACTAGTAAACCTTATGTTGAACAAGGTTCTACAGTAAAAAAAGGAAATGTACTCTGCATTATTGAAGCAATGAAATTAATGAATGAGATTGAATCTGAGTTTGATGGTAAAATTGAAGAAATTTATGTAAAAGATGGGGAAACCGTAGAATACGGAAAACCATTATTTAGAATTGTATAAAAGGGAGATTAAAATGTTAAATAAGGAAGAAATAAAAAAAATCATTCCACAAAGAGAGCCATTTTTAATGATTGATGAAGTAGAAGCATATACACCAGGTGAGAGTTGTGTTGCTTATAAAAATGTAGACCAAAATGAGGGATATTTTAAAGGACATTTTCCAGGGAACCCAATTATGCCAGGAGTATTAATTGTGGAAAGCTTAGCACAAGCAGGTGCAATTGCTATTTTATCCATGGAAGAAAACAAAGGGAAAAATGCTTTATTTGGCGGAATAGATAAAATGAAATTTAAAAAAATGGTAGTACCAGGAGATAAATTAAAATTAGAAGTGAAAATTATCAAAAGAAAAGGGCCTATTGGCATAGGAGAAGCAGTAGCAACTGTAGATGAAAAAATAGTAGCAAAAGGGGAACTAACTTTTGCAGTAGTATAAAGAGAGTGTAAAGTAATTTATGAAAATTTGCAGGGCGATTTTTATCGCCCGTTCTTCAGAGAGATTACTAAAAGCACATTAAAGAAGGAGTCAATATGAATAAAATTTTAATTGCCAATCGTGGAGAAATTGCAGTACGTATCATTAGAGCTTGTAAAGAAATGAATATTAAAACTGTTGCTGTTTATTCGGAAATAGATAAAGATTCTATGCATACAAGATTAGCAGATGAAAGCATTTGTATAGGACCAGCAAATTCTAATAAAAGTTATTTGAATTTTAAAAATATTATAGAAGCTGCTAATATTACCGGAGCAGATGGGATTCACCCTGGTTTTGGCTTTTTATCTGAGAATAGTAAATTTGCTAAAATTTGTGAAGAATCTAATATAAAATTCATTGGGCCATCTTACAAGGTGATCGAAGCAATGGGAAATAAAGCCAAAGCAAAAGAAATGTTCAAAGATGCAGGAATTCCTGTAATACCTGGATCAGATGGAAGCTTAAAGGGAATATCAGAAGCAATAGAATTAGCAAAAAAGATAGAATATCCTGTTATGCTAAAAGCAGCAAATGGAGGAGGAGGCAAAGGAATTCGTATTGTAAATAACCAAGAAGAATTAGAAGAAAATTATTATATTGTAAAACAAGAAGCAAAAGTTTCCTTTTCAGATGATGAAATATATATGGAAAAATATATTGAAAATCCTAGACATATTGAAATTCAAATTTTAGCAGATCAACATGGAAATGTAATTCAATTAGGAGAAAGAGATTGTACGATACAAAGAAAAAATCAAAAAATATTAGAAGAGACACCATCACCTGTTATTGACCAAAAACTAAGAAATAAACTAGGAGAAATAGCGGTGAAGGTTGCCAAAGTGGCAGAATATACCAATGCAGGAACAGTGGAATTTTTGGTAGATAAAAATAAAAATTTTTATTTTATGGAGATGAATACGAGAATACAGGTAGAACATCCAATTACAGAAGAAAATACAGGAATTGATTTAATAAAAGAACAAATTCGAATAGCAGCAGATGAGCCATTGAGATATAAGCAAAGCAAAATCAATCCAGTAGGACATTCCATAGAGTGTAGAATTAATGCCGAAAACCCTTTGTTACAATTTAGACCTAGTCCAGGAAAAATAACGGGACTTAATTTACCAGGTGGAAATGGAATAAGAATTGATACTGCTATTTATGAAGGATATCAAATTCCACCAAATTATGACTCTATGATTGCAAAATTAATTGTTCATGGTAATAGTAGAAACGAAGCAATTGCAAAAATGAAAAGAGCTTTAGAAGAATTTGTAATAGAAGGGGTAGATACGAATATTGATTTTTTACTACAAATTATTACAAACCTAAATTTTATCAGAGGAAATTATGATACGTCTTTTATTGAAAAAGAAATTTTAAATAAAACAGGAGCAGTTAAATGATAGTAGATAAAATTAAAAAGCGTGAATCTAAAAATATAAGACCTACGAATAAGGTAGATATTCCAGTTGGAAAATGGATGAAATGTGATAAATGTAAAGAAATTTTATATAAGGAAAATATAAAAGAAAACGAAAGCATATGTCCATTATGTGGACATTATTTTAGAATGTCTAGTAGGAGAAGAATAGAGCAAATCATCGATAAAGATACTTTTGAAGAATTTCAAATACCAATTGATACCATAAACCCATTGGAATTAGAAGACTATGAAAAAAAATTAGAAAGTTTAAGAGAGAAAACAGGATTAACAGAAGCTGTAAAATGTGGCATAGGAGAAATAGAAGGGAAAAAAGCTGTTATTTGTGTTATGGATAGTGCTTTTTTTATGGGAAGTATGGGGAGTGTAGTAGGAGAAAAAATCACCATTTCCATTGAAAAAGCAATAGAACATAAATTACCACTTATTATTTTTACAGCATCTGGTGGAGCGAGAATGCAAGAAGGTATGATTTCTCTAATGCAAATGGCAAAAACAACACAAGCACTTACGAAACTTGATAAAGCAGGGCTACTATACATTTCTGTATTAACTGATCCGACTTATGGAGGAGTAACTGCGAGTTTTGCCATGCTAGGAGACATCATTTTAGCGGAGCCAGGAGCAATGATAGGGTTTGCAGGGCAAAGAGTAATAGAACAAACAATTGGAGAATCCTTACCAGAAGGATTTCAAACTTCAGAATTTTTGCTAGAACATGGATTTATTGATAAAATTGTAGAAAGAAAAGATTTAAAAACAACTTTATCTAAGCTCATTTCTTTAAACCATGGTAACTATGGAGGTGAGAAATAGAATGACAGGAAATTTATCTGCATGGGAAAAAGTAGAAATTGCAAGAAATCCTTATCGTAAAACTTCATTAGATTATATTGAAAAAATATTTGATGAATTTATTGAACTACAAGGAGATCGACTATATGGAGAAGATGCTTCTTTTGCTTGTGGACTAGCAAGATTAAAAAATCAAAATGTAACAGTTATTGCAGAACAAAAAGGAAGAAATACCAAAGAAAATATGAAAAGAAATTTCGGTATGCCAAATCCAGAAGGATATAGAAAAGCAATTAGAATGATGAAACAAGCAGAAAAGTTTGGAAGACCAATCATTACTTTTGTTGATACAAAAGGGGCATATCCAGGAATCGGCGCTGAAGAAAGAGGACAAGGAGAAGCAATTGCAAAAAGTATGTTTGAAATGTCCAAACTACAAGTCCCAATTATCACTATTGTAATAGGGGAAGGATCAAGTGGTGGAGCATTAGCCATTAGTATTGCCAATAAAATTTACATGTTGGAAAATGCGATTTATTCTATTTTATCACCAGAAGGATATGCTAGTATCTTATGGAAAGATTCCTCAAGAGCAAAAGAAGCAGCAGAAAAAATGAAACTAACTGCGAAAGATTTATATGATTTTAAAATCATTGATACCATTATAAAAGAAAATACCTCAGATGAGGTAAATGAAGAAGAGTTTGAAAGAATAGCACAAGATATGCAAAAACAAATAATAAAAGATTTAACAAAATTAGAAAAAATGACAAAAGAAGAAATATTAGAAGATAGATATCGCAAATTTAGAAACATAGGAGAATATAAGACAATAAAAAGTGAATAATTTTTGAAGTTTATTGAAACATAATGTTATTTGATAATCACGTAGGGGTCGCCACGATTTAAGTGACCCACACTTCAAAGAAATTGCCATATATGTAGGGGCTTGTCTTGACAAGCCCAAAATATAAAAAAGAAAATAATAGTGTAAAGTAATTTATGAAAAATGTAGGGGCGATTTCAATCGCCCGTGCTTCATAGAAATTACTTAAATCAAGGAGGTAAAAGAATGATATTAACAGGTAAAAAAATATTAATTATGGGAATTAGAAATAAATGGAGTATTGCATTTGGAATTGCAAAATCAGCTTATGAAAACGGAGCAGAACTATTATTTACATACATGGGAGAAGAAAACAAAGAAAAAATAGAAGAATTAATTGCAGAATTTAAGGGAGCAAAAGCTTATCTATGTGATGACGCATCACAAGATGAAATTGTAAAAGAAACATTTCAAACCATCAAAAAAGAAAATGGTAAAATAGATGGTATAGTTCACGCAATTGCACATGCAAATACAGAAGATTTGCATAATGATTTTATTTTCACATCAAAAGAAGGATATACACATGCAGTAGATGTAAGTGCTTATTCCTTTGTACTAGTTGCAAGAATGGCAAAAGAACTAGAAATGCTAAATGAAAAAGCAAGTCTTGTAACTTTAACTTACTATGGTTCTAACAAGGTAATTGCAGGATATAATATTATGGGGGTTGCTAAAGCTGCTTTAGAGGCAAGTACTAGATACTTGGCAGAAAATTTAGGAAAAGAAAAAATAAGAGTAAATGCGATATCGGCAGGTCCAATTAAAACATTATCTGCAAAAGGAATTAAAGACTTTAGTTCTATCCTTAATGTAATAGAAGAAAAAGCTCCACTACACCAAAATGTAACTATAAAACAAGTAGGAGATGTAGCAAGCTTTTTACTAAGTAATATGTCTGATGCTGTTACAGGACAAATCATATATGCTGACAATGGATATAACATCATGGGTTCATGAAAAAGTATTAACAAAAAAAGTTGCTAAAAATAGCAACTTTTTTAATATCTATATGTTTTAGGGCGTTGTATTTTCAGATGTGTTATCTACAGTTGTTACATAACTAACCGCACTTTGCATTTCTTGTAAAAATGGTACTTTATCAACAATTTTAAAAATGATATTAAATAAACAAGCGATAATTAAAATCGCAAATAAAACTTTTTTCCAAATTTTAGCAATCATGATTTATTTCTCCTTTTCTTTATTATACTTATTTTTGTTTTATTTGTCAATTATATTTTTTTGAAATACGGAAATACTATTTTTTGAAAGGATAGATGAATTATGACAAAGTTTTTACTTGTTTTACTTATTTTTTTATTAACAGGTTGCAGTAGTTCGGAAACGACAGAAAATACCAATACGCAAACTTCCAGATTGTCTGCAATTGAAGAAAATATATCATTAGAGAATTTTTTAAATGTAACATCTGAACAAACTCCATCGCCTACGCCATTTACACCAGTGCAATTAGCTACTTATTCAACAAAAATTTATACAAAAACAGAAGAAAGACAAAATAATGTAAGAATTGCTTGTGAGGAATTGAATGGAACAACGGTGGCTCCTGGAGAAACATTTTCTTTTACCGAAACATTAGGACCAGCCAACCCAGAAGAAGGATATCAAAAAGCAGAAACCTTTGATGTGGATGGAGAAATTATACAAGAATATGGAGGAGGAAAATGTCAAATTAGTAGTACATTATACAATGCTGTTTTGGCTGTTCCAACACTTACGGTAGTGGAAAGACATGAGCACAGTAATGATGTTCCTTATGTGGAAGAAGGAAAAGATGCAGCGGTTAGTTATGGGAGTGTAGACCTCAAATTTCGAAATGATAATAGCTATACCATTAGAATTGATGCATCTTGTACAGAAGATGATATCACAGTATCTATTTATCAAATAGAAAAATAAATAGAGACAGCCAAGACTGTCTCTATTTGTAAATTTGTGGTATAATGATAACATGAAAATGGAGGTCTATTATGAAAAGAGATTACATAGAGCTTTTATCACCAGCAGGTGATTTTGACTGCTTAAAAGCTGCTGTACAAGCTGGAGCAAATAGTGTATATTTAGGAAGCTCACTTTTTAATGCTAGAGCATCTGCTTCTAATTTTGATTTGCCGAATTTAGAAAAGGCAATTGATTATGCAAAAACAAGAGATGTAGCAATTCACCTTACTTTAAATACTTTATTAAAAGAAGAGGAATTATTACCAGCTATTCAACTTGCAGAAAAGGCATATGAATTTGGAGTGGATGCCATTATTGTGCAAGATTTAGGATTGGCACAAATTTTAAGAAGAGAATTACCTGACTTACCTCTTCATGCAAGCACACAAATGACAATACATAATTTAGAGGGTGTATTAATAGCAGAAAAACTTGGGTTTCAAAGAGCAGTTTTAGCAAGAGAATTATCCTTAGAGGAGATTTCTTATATTTGCCAACATGCTAATATTGAAATTGAAACATTTATTCATGGGGCACTCTGTATTTCTTATTCAGGGAGATGCCTATTTTCTAGTATGATAGGAGGAAGGTCTGGAAATCGTGGAAAATGTGCTGGACCTTGCAGACTTCCTTATGAATTATTAGATGAGGATAAAAAGACAATCAAAAAAGGATATTTATTAAGCCCTAAAGATTTTTGCGGACTAGACGATATTCCTTCACTTATCCAAGCAGGTGTTACAAGTTTTAAAATAGAAGGAAGAATGAAAACACCAGAATATGTGGCGACTGTTACAAGAATCTATAGAAAATACATAGATGAATCTTTAGAAAAAAATGAGATTTCTATTCAAAAAGAAGATAAAACTGATTTAATGCAAGTATTTAATCGTGGAGGATTTTCCTCAGGGCATTTAAAAAATACACCAAATACAGAATTGATTTTTAAAGATAAGCCAAATAATATTGGAATTTTAGCGGGTACGATTTCAAAATATATGCCTGCAAAAGGACATATTTTTCTTTCTTCCCATATTCCCCTTTCAGTAGGGGATACCATTATGCTTGAGAAAGAAGATACAAAATACACAATTTCAGAATTGATGATCAACCAGAAAAATTATGATTCTGTTTCAAAAGGTTTTATTGAAATAGGAAGGATGAAGGGAAACATTCACGCAGGAGACAAAGTTTATAAATTAGCAGACAAACTGTTGACAGAATCATCTTTACGTCTTTTACAAACAGAGCATAAAAAAGTAGAATTGAAAGCTCAAATGATATTAGAAGAGAATAAACCAATTATACTAGAAATTGTACCAATTAAACAAGAACATACTTATTATCAAGGACTAAAAGTTAAAGGACATTCTTCAGTTATGCCACAAAGGGCTAAGAAATTACCAATAACCAAGGAACAAATTATAAAGCAACTTTCCAAAACTGGTGACACACCATTTATATTTAAGGAATTAAATGTGTATATGGAAGATGACCTGTTTTTACCGGTTTCTGTTTTAAATGATTTAAGAAGAGAAACCTTAAATTCACTAGTTCAGGAAATGTTAGCAAAATATAAAAAACAAGAAAAAAGGATAGCATATACACCTACTAAAATGGAAGCAATTACTCCTATTCCGAAAATTGCATTGTTATTACAAAATTTAGAAGAAAGCAGAGAATACGAAACTTTAGAACAAGTTGATTATATTTATCTACCTTTTTATTATTTTTTAAAAGAAAATTATTTTGAAGCTATAAGAAAGTTATCAGAAAAAGCCCAATTATATATTTATTTTCCAAGTATTATAAGAAAAAATTATCATCAATTATTTGTTTTAAAGCTAGAAAATATTTTGTCCTCTTATAAAATTGCGGGATTTGTATTGCAAAATTTAGGAGATGTATTATTACTAAAAGATATGAAAGTACCTTTAGAAAATTATGAGATTGTTGCAAATGATACATTAAATGTTTTTCAAAATGAGAGTTTAGATGAATTAAGAAAAATGGGATTTAATAGAGTTACAGCTTCTACAGAAATCAATAAAGAAGACCTTTTACAATTGAATCCATCACACCTAGAAGTTATCGCATATGGAAGAACACCACTTATGACAACTCAGTATTGTTTTATGGGAAAAACAAATTGTTGTATATCTTGCTCCCATAAATTTTGTAGAAAAGGACAGTATTACTTGAAAGATCGATTGGGTTATATATTCCCAATAAAACCAGATGCAATTGAAACAGTTACAACAATATACAATAGCAGAATAACTTCTATTCCAACAAAAGAGTTAAAAGCAAATACTTTTCGTATTTCTATACTGGAAGAAACAATAGAAGAAACTAATAAAATCATTCAAAAAATAAAAAAAGGAGACAAATTAGAGGGGAAAAATTATACAAATGGTAATTTTACAAAAGAAATTTAGTTTTTTTGTAAAAAAGTCTTGTATTTATTTTGTGCTTTGATATAATGAACATGAAAATCATCATTATTCATAAAAAAATAAAAGGAGGAAAAAAACTTATGAGAAAAAGTTTAAAAATGTTAGTATTATTAGTTGTAATGGCTGTAATATTAACAATTTGTGGAAGTGCATATGCTGCAACAGTTAATGATTTTAAAGACTGGGGAGTAGCAGATGTACAAGAAAGTGAAGGAGTACATACAATTAAATTAACAAAAAATTTAACAGATGGAGATCCAAAATTATCACAAGATTTAATTATTAATGAGGGAGAAAAAGTAATTCTTGACTTAAATGGATTTACACTTCAAGGTTACACAGCAGGATGCGAAACTATCTTAGTAAATGCAGGAGCAGAATTAACAATTGTAGATAACTCTGCAGGAAAAACAGGAAAAATTATTCCAGCAACAGGTGCTGGAGATGTACAATTGCCAGTAATTAGAAATAATGGTACATTAAAAATTGAAGGGGGAACATTTGAACAAAATGATGCCTATGGTACAATTATCAACTGGGGAACAGCAACAGTTAATGGAGGTACATTTGTACAAGAAGAAGATGCTAAATGGAGCATTTTAGATAACAAAGGAAGTTTAACAATTAATAATGGTGATTTTGATGGAGCAGCAAGCTTTTGGATGGTTAGAAATGAAGCTAGTTTAACAGTAACTGGTGGAGATTTTGATTCAACAGGAAAAGCTAATATGATAGGAAGCATATATGAAGGAGAAAGTTTACCAGAAGAAAATAATGTAACTACAACAGTTGAAAATGGTACATTTGATTCAAAAGGTGGAATATTTGTAGTATATGAAGGTACAGACCTTGCTATATCTGGTGGAGAAATAACAAGTGTACAATCAAATGCAGTATATAATGCAGGAAATACTACTATAACAGGAGGAATAATAAAATCAGAAAACTCATCTGCAATTCAAGTGGTATATAAAGAAGGAGAAGAAACACCAACAGTAACAATAAGTGGAGAAAATGTTAAAATTACTTCAGCAGAAGGAAATGATAACATTGTGATTAATAATCCTTCAGATACAACAAATGTAGCTGTTGGAACAGACGAAAATGGAAATACTGTAGTAGGTGAAGCAGAAATCATTGTAAATGATTTAGAAGTTACAGTCGGTGAAACAGTAACTCTAGATGTAACAGTTAAAATTAATGGAACTGAAGTAACACCTGAAAACATGACAATTGTATCTTCTGATGATGAAATTGTAAAAGTAAATGATGACAATACAATTACAGCTCTTGCAGCTGGAGATGCAGTATTAACAATTTCAGCAAATGGAGTAGAAAAACAAATAAATGTAACAGTTGCAGAAAAAGCAGTTGATCCAGGAGAAACAACAGACCCTGAAGACCCAACAACACCTCCAGAAGAAACAACAGACCCTGAAAATGAAGCAGTATCAGGAGAAGATTCTGAAATTGTTCAAACAGGAGATTATATTTATATAGTTGTTGCTATATTAGTATTGGTTGTTTTAGGAAATGTGGTTTATACTATAAAGAAAAAACATAACAAATAAAAATAGTATAAAAAGATAATTTATGGGTCGGCATACATATGTCGACCCATAATGAAAGAATAAATATTAGAGTTATGTAAGAAAATGTTGAAATTGCCACATGCAAATTCAACATTTTTACATATTATTGAAAATATTTAATGAAAAAACCCTATTTGATTTGGAGGTAGAATGAGTACAAGTAATGGAAAGCATGCCCAAAAACCAAAGACAAATAAAACACATAAAGTACCAATATTTCGAATCATTTCACTCATTATTATCGTTATTTGTGGAATTTATATTGGAAAATGGATGGTAGAAAACAAACATACAGACGAAATTGTAAAAATTGCACAGTCTGCTGTGGTTGAAAGAGAAGACAATACAATTTCAGTAGATTTCGCTAAATTAAAAGAAACAAATTCTGATGTTGTAGCATGGTTAAAAGTAAATAATACAAGTATAGATTATCCAATTGTACAAGGACAAGATAATTCTTATTATCTAACTCACAGTTTTGATAAAACATATAATGCAGCTGGCTGGCCTTTTTTAGATTATAGAGTCAATTTAAATGGAACAGATCAAAATATGACAATTTATGGACATAACAGAAGAGATGGCTCTATGTTTTGCACTTTAAAAGATATTCTTAAACCAGAATGGTATGAAAATGAAGAAAATTTATATATTTCTTATATAACAGAACAAGAGGAACAAAGATACCAAGTTTTTTCTATTTATCAAATTGAAAAAGAAACTTATTATACTACAAATTCTTTTGAATCAGAAAAAGCTTTTGAAGAATTTCTGATAGAAATAAAGGGACGTAGTAAAGTAGACTTTAATGTTGACGTAAATTCTAGTGACAAAATTTTAACTTTATCTACCTGCGCAGATAATAACAATTATAGAGTTGTATTACATGCAAAGAAAATATAAGTAATAAAAAGAATAAATCATAAAAAAATATCTCCTAAATATAAATGATAGTAATAAATATTAGGAGGTATTTTTATGCTTTTAAATAAAAAAATATATCGTAGAATGATAGGCATTGTTTTATTGCTTACAGCACTAATTCCTTATACTATTGTGCAAGCAACAGATGATTCTGACTATGTGTGGTCTTCTATAACAGAGCCGGTAACAACAGAAGTTTCAACGAGCGCAGACAATTCTTTGAACTTAGAATCTGGAAGTGCGGTTTTGATGGAACAAACGACTGGTCAAGTATTATACGAGCATAATCCACATGAACAATTAAGACCAGCTAGTGTTACAAAAATAATGAGTATATTATTGATTATGGAAGCAATTGATAGTGGTAGAATTTCTTATTCAGATAAGGTTTCTTGTAGTGAAAATGCACGATCTATGGGTGGTTCGCAAATATGGTTAAATGAAACAGAACAATTAACAGTAGATGAAATGCTAAAAGCAATTTGTGTTGTTTCTGCAAATGATT
>CALXQB010000021.1 GCA_944390445.1 uncultured Clostridia bacterium
ATCGTCAGATTTTTCCGGAGCAACAAGGTTAGGCTACCTATATTTGCCCGAGCTTTAGCTCGTGGCATGTATTTTGCACTTGCTTCAGAGACTTGGCTTAGCAAAATGCCTTTCTTATTGTATAGGAAAAATCGCTGATTTTGACTATACAATAAAAAAAGAAGAAAGACAACAAAAATAACCTTACTAAAAAGGCAAAGAAAAAAAGCAATATTTAATTACCATCATACTGATAAACAATACCAGTATAACCAACAAAATATTTAGGTTTCATTAAACCATTACACTTTTCACAATAGAACATAGGAGGATAAGAAGGATCACCAGGATCAGTCATATCCATTTGCAAAACAATGTCAGTAGGAATAAATTCATGAATTTTGCATTTAGTACAAATAAATTCGGTTTTGTTAGGTCTTTTCAAAGTAGAACCTCCTTAAATATATTCAAGAAGAATTATACGACTTTTGAACAAGATAGTCAAAGTGAAAAGTGTGACCACAAGAGCAAAGTAAAGGGTCATGGTTAAAAGAAAGTTCAATGCGGGAACGCCAGTTTTTAAGCTGCTTTCTAAATTCAGCCACATGAGATTTAAGAATATAATTGAATTTAGAAGAAAATTTATGATTTTTTGCATAAAGACCATAATATCTAACGACATTAAAATATTTATCATAAATATGAATAATAAGTCTTTTAATAAAAGCATAAGCATGAATAGTTTCTTCGACTCTTTGGTTATCTTCATGTCTGTCGTACCAGAAAGTAATATATTCACCATCATAGTTAAGGATACGAGATTGAGCCATAGCAGGTTTACCAGAATAGCGAATAACATATTTTACAGTAGATTTGATATCACGAGCTTTAATTTTTGGAGCATGAACGTAAAAACCATTAGAAGAAGTTCTGTAAATATGATTTTTTAAAGATTTAAAATTTTGTTTACCAAAGTGTTTGTCAAGCAAAGATAATAAAGTAGTTTGAAAGCGATTACGAAGCATAATAAAAGGGAACCAGTCAAACTTTTTCCAAGGAGTAAAATTACCAGCAGCCCCTTCAGAAATAAGGACATGAATGTGAGGATGCCATTTTAAGTCTCTACCGAAAGTATGAAGAGTGGAAATAAAACCAGGTGTAAAGTTTTCTTTATGATTTTGTTCATAAAACCAAGAAAGAATAGTATAAGAAACGGCATCAAATAAAAGATTAAGCAAAGACCTATCCTTTTGAAAAAGAGGCCATAAAGTTTGATGAATAGTAAAAGTTATGTGTCTATGAGGACAATTAATAGATTTTCTAGCAATAGTATCAGCTCTATCTAAGGTATATTTAGTACCACAAGAACAACAAAAACGAGATTTACAAGTAAAAGGAACGTATAAATAATTATGACAATGATCACAAGTATAAACAGCATAGCCATTAGAAAGAGAACCGCAACCCATCATCTTTTCGACCTCTTCGTAAACAACAGGTCTAATATAAAGATGAGGATTATCTTCTAGAAAAGAGAACCAGTGATCATTAAAAATGTCCTTGATTTTAAATTTTGCTTTATTGTTATCATCAGGATTGTAAGTATGTTTAATTTCTTCATCTAAATAATTTAAAAATTCCATGAAGAAATTATATAATATAAAGAATAAAAATAAAAGGCACTAACTTAAATTAGTGCCAGTGTGAAACGAAGTTTCACTTTTGTTCTTTAGGAAGCGTCCCCGATGGGACAATATTTTTAAAATTTGAGGATAAAGAGAGACTGCATTTTCTTGCCAATTGTCAGCAATGAATTTTGCTTGTTCTCTGGAACCAGCATAAAGCTGAACCTCAAATAAATTTTTATTATTTTCTACAATCTTACATTTTATTTTATATTCATTTTCGCTTAATGGGATATATTCTGCAGAGATAGAGTCTCTTTCTTCAATAGAATTCAAATTCCCTTTTAAGTTTCCTTCCATTTTTAATTTTATAATGCCGGGGATCAAATCTTCAACAAGAACAAGTGCTTTTTTCCCTACATCTGTAATCTCATAAACAGTCTCATCATCTAAAGTATAGCAGATAACATATTTGGTTTCTTGTAAATCTAATAAAAATTGTTGAAAGTAAAAATAATTCATATCTTGTACTGCCAAAACTAATTCGTATAGGGCATTATTCGTAATTGGCTTTGCAATTTTATTTAAAATATATAAAATTAATACTTTATTTTCAGCTAATGTCTCATTATTTTGTGTAAGTTTCAAGTTAAAAACCCCTTTGCCATAGAATAAAAATATTATAACATAAAATTTACAAAAAGAATACTGTTTTTTCATGAAATATGATATAATATCACAGTATGAAATGTAATACATTAAGGAGGGAAAAGCTTGAAAGTTAAGAGTAAAAAAGTATATGATGCTCCTAGATTTAAAAATATCAGAGAAGTATTGGGAAATAGTGTAAAATTGTATCCGGACTCTACAGCTTTTATTTTAAAAGAAAAAAAAGAGAATGAAGTGACTTATAAGAATATTACTTTTACGCAATTACAAGAAGAAGTAAATTCTTTAGGAACAGCATTAATTTCTTTAGGATTAAAAGGTAAAAGAACTGCTATTATTAGTCCAAATCGTTATGAATGGTGTGTAAGTTATTTAGCTATATTAAATGGAGTAGGAATTGCAGTACCATTGGATAAGAGTTTACCTGAAGAAGAATTAATAGGATCATTAGAAAGAAGTAAAGCAGATGCTGTTATTTTTGATAAAAAATACGAGGAAACAATGAAAAAATTGCAAAAAGAAAACGATACTTTGAAATATTATATATGCATGGACGGAGAAGGAGAAAATTCAATATCTTACACAGAACTAGTGAAAAAAGGGAAAAAAGAGCTAGAAGAAGGAAATACAAAGTATTTAGACGCAGAGATTGACGAAAATGCTATGTCTATTATTTTATTTACCTCTGGCACAACATCTAATGCTAAAGCTGTAATGCTTTCACATAAAAACATTGCCGAAAATATTTATGCTTTAAATTCTATTGTAAAAATATATCCTACAGATGTATCACTAGCATTTTTACCATTTCACCATACATTTGGTTCCACGGGATTTCTATTTTTTGCCAGCAATGGAGCTGCTACAGCTTTTTGTGATGGAATTCGATATATACCTCAGAACTTAAAAGAATACAAAGTTTCTATTTTTGTATGTGTTCCTTTGTTATTAGAAAGTATGTATAAGAAAATTAATTTAGAAATTGCAAAACAAGGGAAAACAAAAATAGTCAATATGGCGAAAACCTTTACAAATGCAACATTGAAACTAGGAATTGATATTAGGAAAAAAGTATTTAAACCAATTATCAATCAATTAGGAGGATATATAAGACTAGCTGTAAGTGGAGCAGCAGCGATTGATAAAAATGTGGTAAAAGGGTTTAATGCACTTGGTATTCGTATTATACAAGGCTATGGACTAACAGAAACCTCTCCTGTTTTAATAGCAGAAAATGACAGATATACGAGACTAGGGTCTGTTGGAATCCCGTTAGTAAATGTGGATGTAGAAATTGACAACCCAAATGAAAAAGGAATTGGAGAAATAAAGGCAAAAGGACCAAATGTTATGCTAGGTTATTACGAAAATGAGGAAGCAACTAAAGAAGTCCTAAAAGATGGTTGGTTCTACACAGGAGATTTGGGTTACATAGATAAAGATGGTTTTGTATTTATAACAGGAAGAAAAAAGAATGTAATTGTACTAAAAAACGGGAAAAATATATATCCAGAAGAAATTGAGAAAAAACTTGATAAATTACCATATATAGCAGAAAGTATGGTATTTGGTTATCCAAAAGAAGATGACTTAATGGTATCTGCAAAAATTGTATACCAAAAAGAATATATAGAAGAAAAATATCCACAATTATCAAAAGATGAAATAAAAGACATGATTTGGAAAGATGTAAAAGAAATCAATCAATCTATGCCAAATTATAAGCATATTAAAAAAATTGTGATTACAGATGAGCCAATGATAAAAACCACAACACAAAAAGTTAAAAGACATGAAGAAATGAAAAAAATATTAGAGGAAGAAAATGAGAATTAGAAAAAGAAAAGAAGCAAAACCAGAATTAGAGGCATGTAGTTTTTATATTGCAAATCCTGAGCAACATAAAGGAAACTGGAAAGATTTATTTCAAAATCAAAATCCAATTTATTTAGAATTAGGATGTGGGAAAGGATGGTTTGCAGCAGAATTTGGTGCGAACCATCCTAATATCAATTTATTAGCCATTGATATTAAAAGTGAAATATTATGGCATGCTATGAAAAGAATAGAAAATACTTATCAAGAAAAAGGATTACAGGTGCATAATCTTTATATTATGCCTCAAAATATAGAACAAATATTAGATATTTTTAATGAACAGGATAAAATAGAGCGTATTTACATTAACTTTTGTAACCCTTGGCCAAGACCAAGACATAAAAAAAGAAGATTAACGCATACAAGACAATTAGAAAAGTATAAAGGTTTTTTAGTCCCTAAAGGGCAAGTCCATTTCAAAACAGATGATGATGATTTATTTAAAGAAAGTATTCAATATTTTAAAGAATGTGGATTTGAAATTTTAGAAGAAACATGGGATTTACCATTACAAGAAGGAAATGTTCAAACAGAACATGAAAAAATGTTCCGAGAAAAAGGTATAAAAATAAAAAAATTAATTGTTGAAAATAGAAATGAAAGGCATACTATCTGAAACTTTTGATTTTTATTTAATAGAAAAATTATTCTAAAAAGCAGAAAAATTCATAAACTTTACTATGAAAATAAGAATTGTGAGAAAAAGAAATTTAATCATTTTTGCCTTAAGTTTTTTGATAATTAGTGTGCTCCTCTTTTTTTTATGGGAAGAGGAAATTAATTCTGCTTTAAAAAAGCAAACTACTAAATATCATATCTTGGTAGATGTAGAAGAACCCATGATGTATATCTTCGAAAATGGAGTTTGTATAGCAACTTATGAATGCTCTGGAGGAAAATATTCAACCCCATCTCCCATTGGTACATGGACAATTATTTCAAAAGATACGTGGGGAGAAGGTTTTGGTGGAAGATGGATGGGATTTAATGTACCATGGGGAAATTTTGGTATTCATGGAACAACGGAAATGTATTCTGTTGGGTGGAATAGTTCTCATGGATGTATTAGAATGAACAATGATGAAGTGGCAGAAATTTATAAATATATCCCAATCGGAACAAAAGTAACGATTGTAGATGGTGTATATGGAGCGTTTGGAAAAGGATTTCGAGATTTAAAATCAGGTATGTATGGTTCTGATGTACTAGAAATTCAAAAAAGGCTAAAAGAATTGGGATTTTTTACAGGAAACCCTAATGGAAAATTCGGAGCAGAAACAGAAAAAGCAGTGCAAGCTTATTGTAAGGCAAATAACTTATATGTTAGGAAAACCATAGATGTGGAACTCCAAAAACACATGGGGTTTGAATTAATAGATTAATTTATGGAATTTTGTGAAAAACAACACAAAATATGCAGGAATTTTGCGATAAAACCTATTGCCAACACATGGAATTTTGTGATAAAACCTATTGCCAACACATGGAATTTTGTGATAAAATAAAATTAGGTGATATGAGATGGATTTATTAAAAAGAAAAATAGATAAATTTTTAGTAGAATGGAAGAATAGTGAAGATAGAAAACCATTAATTGTTAAAGGCGCTCGTCAAGTAGGAAAAACAGAGTCGATTAGAAATTTTGCAAAAAATAATTATAAAAGTGTAATCGAGATAAATTTTGCACTTCAAAAGCAGTTTAAAGACATTTTTGATGATGGATTTGAGGTAGATACTATTATTAAAAATATATCTTTAAGAAATCCAAACTTAGAATTTATACCACAAAATACATTAATTTTCTTTGATGAACTGCAAGACTGTATAAATTGTGCAACATCATTAAAATCATTTCATCAAGATGGAAGATATGATGTTATATGTTCAGGCTCTCTTATGGGAATAAATTATAATGAAATTGAGTCTAACAGTGTGGGAAATAAAGAAGACTATGAGATGTATTCTATGGATTTTGAAGAGTTTTTATGGGCAAAGGGATATAAAGAGGAGCAAATTGAAAATTTATATAACCATATGAAAAATTTAAAACCATTTTCAGAAGTAGAGTTTTCCGTTATGATAGAAAACTTTAAAGAATATATGATCATAGGGGGAATGCCTGCTATTGTTAATTCCTTTGTAAAAAATAATAATTATAGTGGTACACTAAAAATGCAAAAGCAAATTTTATTAGATTATGAAGAAGATATTACTAAATATGCAGGAGGACTAGATTATGGAAAAATTCTTAATGTATATCGTAAAATTCCCGTATTTTTAGGAAATGAAAATAAAAAATTTCAAATTTCAAAAATAGAAGCTGGTGCAAGAAATAGAGAGTATATAGGAACAATTGATTGGTTAAGAGCCAGTGGAATTATTAATATATGTTATTGTTTAGAGCAGCCAGAACTTCCATTAGGGGGAAACTATAATCCAGATAATTATAGGATTTATTTTAGTGATACAGGATTATTAATTGGTTCATTAGATGAAGAAGCACAGGAAGATTTAAGAAATAACAAAAATTTTAATACTTATAAGGGTGCAATCTATGAAAATATTGTTGGAGACATGCTTGTAAAAGCAGGTTATAATTTATATTTTTATAAAAACGAAAAAGGAACAGTGGAAATGGACTTCTTTATTAGAGATAAAGATTCATTAATACCTGTTGAAGTAAAAGCAACCGATGGAAGTACCACTTCATTAAACCATTTAATAGAAAGCGAAAAATATAAAGATATTAAGTATGGAATAAAATTGGGATATAAAAATATAGGATTTAACGGGAAATTTTATACATTCCCATATTTCTTGACATTCCTTTTAAAAAAATATTTAAAAGAAAAAGCGTAGTTTACTTAAAATAGTAAAGAAACTTTCACAAAACAGACATATTGTAGGAATATAATAGTAAAGAAAAAAACGTTTAAGCCGAAAGGAATGATAGTAAATATGAATAATATTACTATATTAGTAGTAGATGATGAATCTAGAATGCGAAAACTAATCAAAGACTTTTTAGCAGTGAAAGGATATAAAATTCTAGAAGCAGCAGATGGGGAGAAAGCATTAGAAGTTTTTGAAACAGAGAAAGATAAAATTAGTTTAATTTTATTAGATGTTATGATGCCTAAATTAGATGGATGGTCTGTTTTAAGACAAATTAGACAAACATCCAAAGTACCTATTATTATGCTAACAGCGCGAGGAGAGGAACAAGATGAATTATTTGGTTTTGAATTAGGAGTGGACGAGTATATTGCTAAACCATTTAGTCCAAAGATATTAGTAGCAAGGGTAGAAGCTATTATCAATAGAGTTTATGGTAATACAAAAGAAATAAAAGATTATGGAGGTATTACCATTGATGCAGAAGGAAGAACTGTAAAAGTAGAAGATAAAGTGGTAGAATTAAGTTTAAGAGAATATGAATTGCTAAAATATTTAGTAGATAATGAAAATATAGCGCTTTCTAGAGACAAAATTTTAAATAATGTATGGAACTATGATTATTATGGAGATTCTAGAACAATTGATAGTCACATCAAAAAAATCAGACATAAATTAGGGAAAAAAGGAAAGTACATTAAAACAATGAGAGGCGTTGGCTATAAGTTTGAAGTTAAGTAAAAGACATATGTTTTGTATTGGTAGCACTAGAGAATACCTATTATCCATGTAGGGGCTTGCCTTGACAAGCCCTTCTGGTCGGTCAAGACAGACCTATATGAAAAATGAAAATAAAAAAGGGGGACGATGGTAAAGTGAAGGTAAAGTCTATTCGAATTAAATTATTTTTAACATTAGTGGCAGTAGTACTTACCATTGTTGCTTTTTTAATTATTGCCAATAACTTTATGTTGGAAACCTATTATCTATATTCAAAGCAAAAAACATTAATTGAAACATATCAGAAAATAAATTCATTTTATATAAATGGAATGGATGATGCTAGTATAGAATTAGAATTACAAAAAATTGCTTTTAATAATGGATTTGATATTATCATTAAAACAGATACCAATACTAGTATCTTTACATCTAATAAAGATTTTCTTTCTAATATGAATACGATAACAGAAATAGAAAGAATTTTTACCATTGGGACACCATCGGATTTAGATAAAAGTGTACAAATCAGAACGATTAAAGACAATCAGACAGGAATTAATTTCATTTTACTTTCTGCAACACTAGAAAATAATTATAACTTATATATTCGCATGCCAGTTTCTTCGATTCGTGAAAACGTAAAAATCTTTAATCAATTCTTATATATCATTGGAGGAATTACCATTGTTATTGGAGGAATTGCATTATCTATCATTACACAAAAGTTTACAAGACCAATCGTAGAATTAAATGATATTGCCAAAAGAATGGCAAGGCTAGACTTTAGTAAGAAATATCGTATTACTGATACCAATGATGAAATTAATGACTTAGGAAGAAGCATGAATACTGTTTCAGAAAAATTAGAAAAAACTATTATGGAATTAAAAGAAAGTAATATTGAATTAGAAAAAGATATTGAAGAAAAATCAAAAATAGATGAAATGAGAAAACAATTTATATCAGATGTTTCTCATGAGTTGAAAACACCAATTGCTTTAATTCAAGGGTATGCAGAAGGATTAGTTGAAAATGTAAATTCAGATGAAGAATCTAAAAAAATGTATGCAGAAGTAATATTAGATGAAGCCAATAAAATGGATACACTTGTAAAACAGTTGTTAGAGCTAATGAAACTGGAATATGGAAACAGGCAATTTAATAATACGAAATTTGATATTTGTGAACTAATTAAAGAAGTTATTAAGAAAAGCAAAGTAATGTATGAGGAAAAAGGAATTCAGATTGTTTTCGAACAAAAAGAGCCAGTAGAAGTGTTTGCAGACGATTTCTATATAGAACAAGTAGTAACAAATTATTTCACAAATGCGATTAAACACACTTTGGAAGTAAATGGACAAAAACAGATTAGAATTGGAATAGAAGAAAAAGATGAAAAAGTAAGAGTAAGTGTATTTAACACAGGAAATAATATTGATAAAGAAGATATTGTAAGAATCTGGAACCGATTCTATAAGATCGATTCTTCTCGAAATAGAGAAGATGGTGGAACTGGAATTGGTCTATCTCTAGTAAAAGCCATTATGAATAATTATGGAAATGACTTTGGAGCACTTAATAAAGAAAATGGTGTGGAATTTTATTTTGAATTAGATAAAAGGTCAACTGAATAAAGAAAAAAGAAGGAAAGATACCAAGCTTTCCTTCTTTTTTCTTTGAGGTATTGAAATTTTTGAAAAAATGTCGTAAAATAGTTATATTATAAAGTTTCACAAAAAGAAGGAAGTTGATAAAAATGAATGTATGGCACGACATTAGTTTGGACAGAATAAAAAAGAACAATTTTATTGCCGTTGTAGAAATTTCTAAAGGTGGGAAAAACAAGTATGAACTAGATAAAGAAACGGGAATGTTAAGACTAGATAGAGTACTTTATACTGCAACACATTACCCAGCAAATTATGGATTTATTCCTAAAACTTATGCAGATGATGATGACCCACTAGATGTATTAGTACTATGCCAAGAAAAAATAATTTCTTTAACTCTAGTAGAATGTTACCCAATTGGTGTAATCCGTATGATTGATGGAGACGAACAAGATGAAAAAATTATAGCAGTAGCGAAAAAAGATCCTTTCTTAAACTGTTATACAGATGTTTCTGAATTACCAAGTCATATTTCTGCAGAGATAAAACACTTTTTTGAAGTATATAAACAATTAGAAGAAAAACAAACGATGGTAGAAGAGATTTTAGGAAGAGAAGCGGCAGAAGAAATTATTGAAAAATGTATAGAAAACTATAAAGAGAAATTTAGAGATTAAGAAATAAAAAAGAAAGGGGATAAAATGGATGTTAGTTGAAAAAATGATATTTAATATTTTAGCCTTTTCTTTTTTTGTGTATATACTCTTAACGATGATACGAAAAAATGACACGAGTTATTTATCAATCTTATTAGTTCAAACCCTTGGAATCGCATTAAATTTTTTAGAAATCATATTTAACATTTTTACAGGGCTAGCAAGTAAAATAATTATGTATTTATTGGCGGTAATATTGCCAATGATTATCATACTAATTGAGAAAAGAAATATTCATTTTTTGGAATTTAGAAATTTAATATTAGCTAAAATTTGTCTTTTGTTTCATAATAGAAAACAAGCCAAAATTCTTTTAAACCAAGTAATTGAAAAATATGAAGAAAGTTATTCCAGCCATAAACTATTAGCACAGATATATGAAAAAGAAGGAGGCATGAGAAAAGCAATTGATGAATATGTTGCTGCAATTGACATTCGAAAAAATGACTATGACTCTTATTATAAAATAGGAGATTTATTGCATCAATTGGGAAAAAAAGACGAGGCAACTACGATGCTAAATAATTTGCTAAAAAACAAACCAGAATATTATCAAGCAAGTATGTTATTAGGAGAAATCCTATGTGAACAAGAAAAGTTTAAAGAAGCCACGAATGTATACATGGAAGCGTTAAAATATAAACCAAATGATTATGAATTATATTATAATCTAGGAATTGCCTATACAAGGCTAAACGATTTCCAAAGTGCTAAATCTTGCTATGAAAAAGCAGCAGAAATTAACCATTTATTATATAACGCATATTATAGTTTAGGACAAATTTCTTTATTATATCATGACATAGAAAAAGCAGAAGACTATTTCACTAAAAGTCTATATGGACAGGGAATAGATGCTAAGTCATATTTCCAATTAGCTAAAATTTGCTTATTAAAAAATGAAAAAGATAAAGCAATCATTTTTATTAATAAAGCATTAGAAATAGAACCAAGTATAATAGAGGAAGTTGAAAAAGAATCTATATTTATTCCTATTAGAAGATTGATCATCATACCAAACAAAGAGGAAGTAAAAGAAGAAGCAAAAGAGATTTATCATAGTGAAATAGAAAAGCAAGCCATTGAACATTTAGAGAATACTTTTGAAATTGTAGAAGGTATGGGAATGGTAGATATTGAAATGCAAAAGAAAAAAGAAGAAAGATTAAAAGAAATTGAAAAAGATATAGAAAAAGAAATAATAGACACAAACCTAGAATAAAATAGAAAAAGATACTAGGTAAAGTGTCTATGTTTTAGTGAAAATCTTTTTATCCGTGTTATCAAAGGAGGAACTTATGACAATTATACAAGCAATTATTTTAGGCATTGTACAAGGGCTAACAGAACTATTACCAGTTTCTAGTTCTGCTCATTTGTATTTAATTCCATGGGCATTTGGGTGGCTAAATTCAGAAAGTTTCCAAATTGCATTTGATGGATTTGATGTTGCTTTACATGCAGGTACATTATTGGCAATTGCTATTTTCTTTTTTAAAGATTGGATTGGACTTATAAAAGGTGGCTGGAATCAAGTCGTAAAAAAAGAGAAAAGCTTTGAAGGTAAAATGTTTTGGTACATAGTTCTTGCAACAATACCAGGGGGGATAATAGGCTTTATTTTAGACAAATACGCAGAAGATTATTTAAAACAACCACTGATTATTGCAATTGCACTTATTATTATGGGAATCATTTTATATTTTGTAGATAAAAAAGCACCAAATAAAACAGAATATAAAGACATGTCTTTAAAACAAACTTTTTTTGTTGGATTATCACAAAGTTTAGCTTTTATTCCAGGGGTGTCCCGTTCTGGAGTAACGATGACTACTGCAAGGCTTCTAGGAGTAAAAAGGGAAAGTGCCGCCAAATATTCTTTCTTATTATCTACTCCCATTGTATTAGCAGCAACTCTATATAAATTTAAAGACTTTTTAGACCCGGTTTATAGAGCAACTTTTATTAATTCTGGAATGTTATTACCATTTATCTTGGGAATACTAGCAAGTTTCATTGTAGGAATTATTGTAATAAAATTCTTACTAAATTATTTAAAGAAAAGTGATTTTAAGATTTTTACTATTTATAGAATTATAATAGGAATAGCAGTAATTGTGTTCTTCTTCATTAAGTAATTATCACCAAAACCTACTTTAGCACATATAATATAATAACCTAGTGTTAAAGTAGGAGGTGTTAACTATGGAACCACAAGTATGTATTAGATGTGAAAGAAAAGAAAAAAAGTGTTGTATTGATATCATAATATTTCTAATATCTATTCTACTAGCTTTTGCAATAGGTTTATTAATAGGTACTCTAACAGGATTAGTTAGTTTTCTAGGATTAGGAACCATCATTATACTTCTCGTTATTCTAACACTATTGCTTATTTTAAGAATTATTATGAAAATATGTTGCACTAAAAGCTGTTAATAAAATATTTAAATAATAGGCTGAGATTTAAAATCTCAGCCTTTATAAGATTATTGATAAAAACAATTTATCGATAAACGATAAAAATATATTGACAAAAAAGCGGAAAAGATATAAAATATGGCAAATAGGAGGTGGGTTATTTGGAAGAAAAAAGTTTTTCCAAGACACTAATAATAGGGGGAATAATTGTAAGTATATTACATTCTATATTTTTCTGGAGGCAAGCAGAAGGAATTTCCGCACCAATTTTTGCTATTATATTTTTAATTTATTTAATTTGCTGTATAAAGCAGAAAAAAATAAAAGCAAATCATGGTGCATACATGCTAGCAGTGCCAATTTTGCTTTTAAGTGCAACATATTTTATTTATAATAATGCAACATTTCGTTTTTTGAATTTTTGGGCAATTATAGGTTTAGTTGTTATCATGTCTATTTTGTTAATTACCAAAGAAACGAATCATCTTTTTGTAAAAATATTAAGAAGTATTTTTAAACCAATAGAATATATAGGAGAAGTCTTTAAAAATATTGGAAATATCATTCATAAAAAAGAAGAAAAAAAACCAAAAACACAAAAAGCTAAAATAATAAAAGCAATATTTATTTCATTACCAATTGCTATCATTGTAATATTCTTATTGATGGCAGCAGATGAAACTTTTGCTGAATTTTTTCAACAAATTATACAAAAAATAATAGACATATTCAATATTCAAAGAATAAGTGAATTAGTAGTTAGGGCATTTCTTGCATTTATTATATTTTTATATTTTACAAGTTTTATATTAAACATGTTAAGCAATAAAACAGCAGAAATAATAGAAAAAGAAAATCAAAAACCAAGCAGTATTCATATAGAAGAAACAACAATTCAAGTATTACTAACAATTTTAAATGGAATTTATCTTCTATTTAGTTTAGTACAATTAGTAAATATTTTTACAGAAATGGGAGTACCAAGAGAATTGGGAAACTATGCTATTATCGCAAGACAAGGATTTTTCCAACTAATGTTAGTTACATTAATTAATCTAGCGGCTATTTATTTTTCATGTAAAAATACAAAAAGCACAAATAGCACTTACACAAAAGCTATGAGTCAAATTATGTTGCTTTTTAATATTTTCTTTATTTTCATAGCAGCATATAAAATGTTCTTGTATGAACAGGAATTTGGATATACATATTCTAGGTTATTGGTATACTTTATTTTAGCAACAGAACTTTTATTTATTATACCTTGTAGTTTTTATATTTATAATAAAAAAGTACCAATCTTTAAAATAGGATTAGGAATTGTAACTACGATGTATGTGATACTTAATTTTGCAAATATAGATGCCATTATTGCCAAAAGAAATATAGATCGATATATTGAAACAGGAAAGATTGATTTTGCATACTTAGAGGATCATGTGGGAACAGATGCAAAAGAGCAAATGGAAAGATTATTAACAGAAAAGCCAAAAACACAAGAATATGAAGAAATAGATAGAAAATTAGAAAGATATTTTAGAAGAATAGATACAAAATTAAAAAAGGAAAGACAAAGTATTTTCTCTTTCAATTTATCAAAAAACAGATTTCATATTGACATAGATTCTCTAAAAGAATACAATAATGATGATTTATTGATATAAAAGGAGAAAACAATGGCTGAAATATTGAATGGAAAAGAATTAGCGAAAAAAATAAGAACAAATTTAAAAGTAGAAGTAGAAGAATTAAAAAAGCAAAAAAAATATCCTAAACTTGCTGTAATCATGGTGGGAAATGACCAGGCTTCTAGCATCTATGTAAAAAATAAAAGTAAAGCATGTGATGAAATAGGAATAGATTTTGAAGAATATTTATTACCAGAAGAAACCGCGATGCAAGAGCTATTATCATTAATTACAAAATTAAACGAAGAAAAAGAAATAAAAGGAATTTTACTACAAAGTCCTATTCCAGCACATTTAGATATACAAAAAGCATTTGAAACAATAAATCCTAAAAAGGATGTGGATGGATTTCATCCTATTAGTGTAGGACAAGCATGTATTGGACAAGACACTTTCATACCTTGTACACCACTTGGAATTGTAAGATTACTAGAAGAATATAAAATTCCTATCGAAGGAAAAAATGTTGTGATTCTAGGAAGAAGCAATATTGTAGGGAAACCATTAATGCAATGTATGCTAAAGAAAAATGCAACTGTTACCATTTGCCATTCAAAAACAAGAAATATACAAGAAATAACAAAACAAGCAGATATTTTAATTGTTGCTATTGGAAAACCTAAATTTATTACAGAGGAAATGGTAAAAGAAAATGCAGTTGTAATAGATGTGGGAATGAATCGATTAGAAAATGGGAAATTATGTGGTGATATTGACTTTGAAGGCGTTGAGAAAAAAGTAAGTTATATTACACCTGTGCCAGGTGGAGTAGGACCAATGACAATTGCCATGTTAATGCAAAATGTAGTAAAAGCAACTAAAATGGAATAGAAAATATGGGGGGCTAAATAGGAGGTATTGATGGAATACTGGATTTGGCTCTCTATTATTGAGAAAAAGAATTATACTATAACAAGGCGATTACTTGATATATATAAAACTCCAGAAGAAATTTCGAAATTATCTAAAAAAGAGCTAGAACAATTAGAAGTAGAAGAACAAATGATACAAGAAATGACAAATCCGAATTATCGAAGAATAGTAAAAGCATATATGCTGTATATGAAAGAAAAGAATATACAAATTCTTACTATAAAAGATGAAGATTATCCGTATTTGTTAAAACAAATTTATGATCCACCAAGTGTTATTTATATAATGGGAAATAAAAAAATATTATCTCAAAATGGAATTGCTATTGTTGGTAGTAGAAATTGTAGTTTATATGGTCAGAAAATAGCAAAACATTTGTCATATCAATTGGCTAAAAAAGGTATACATATCATAAGTGGACTAGCAAGAGGAATTGATACATTCTCCCATATAGGAACTTTACAGGCAAAGGGGAAAACGATTGCAGTATTAGGTTCTGGCTTAGATGTTATTTATCCACCTGAAAATGCAAAATTAGCAGAAAAAATAGTAGAAAGTGGAGGATGTCTTGTTTCTGAATATATTGTAGGAACAAAACCATTGGGAGAACATTTCCCTGCAAGGAATAGAATTATAAGTGGACTGGTTTCAGGAGTGGTAGTGGTAGAAGCTTCAGAAAAAAGTGGTAGTTTGATAACAGTTGACTTTGCTCTAGAACAAGGGAAAAATGTATATGCTGTTCCTGGCAACATAAATAGTCCAAATTCTCTTGGAACCAACTCTTTAATAAAACAAGGAGCCAAAATAGTAACAAGTATAGAAGATATTTTAGAGGATTTATGAAAATTTTAAAAAGGCTAAAATTAAATTACCGGTTTTAAAAATAGTATTGACAAATGGAGAAGAAATAGTATAAGATAAAAATGATAAAAATAGATTTTGCAAGAAACCCTCAGTTGCATAAATGCGACAGCTCCCTTAAATAAGGGAGCCAAGGGTAGAGCAGAAATTAAAGATTACGATTCTGTCTCCTTTACCAAAGGGAGATGGTGCGAAGCACCAGAGGGTTTTCATAGATTAAGGAGAAAAAAGAAAAATGAACAAAAGCGGAAAACGTTGGGAGAGTAACACACACACACACACACACACACACAATATAATTTAATAAAAAAACAAATAAATCGGAACTACCTATTTCGAGTATTATTGTCATGCTCGAGACAGGTAGTCTTTTTGTGCAATTAATGAATAATGAAAAATGAATAGTGAAAAATGAATAATTAGCATGTAGGGGCGATTTTAATCGCCCGTGCTCCAAAGGAATTACTTAAAATGTAGGGGTTCGTCTTGACGAACCCAGAAAGAAACGGAGGAAGAAGAGAAAATGAAAAAACAAAGAAGTAAAGAAGAAAAAGGAATCACCTTAGTCGCATTAGTAGTAACAATCATTGTGTTAATTATATTAGCAGGAGTTACTTTAAATATTGTACTAGATAATGACGGAATTATTAATAAAGCAAAACAAGCAGTAGGAGATTATGAAAATAGCCAAAGAGAAGAGCAAGAGATGTTAGGAGAAATAGAAGGATATATAGAATATGCAGGAAAGACAGCCCCAATTCCAGAAGGATATACAAAATCACAAATCACAACAGAAGATGATATAGCAGAAGGATTAGTAATATATGAGATACCAGAAGGAGCGACAGTAAATTGGAAAGAAGATGAAGCAGATGGTACAAACCAAAGTACAATTACAATAGGAGGAAGCACGACAAATTTACAAGAAACAGTAAATCAATATGTATGGATACCAGTAGAAGATATAAATGATATGGTAATGTGTAAAAGTAATAATAAGTTACCAGAAGGAGAGGAAAATAAAATATGTAATTTAGCATATAATGGAGAAACAGACGAATTAGCATGTACAAACCCAGAACATTCAACAACAGCTACAGATTTAGTAGGAAGATTGTATGCATCAAAGTATATATACACAGAGGAAGGAGAAAATACAATTGTTTCCTATACTATGGACTTTACAAAAAGAGACCAGACATATACTGCAGGTAGTCGTTACCACGAACCCAATACTGTAAGTGATGATGCTGATAATGATTTAACAATTGACCAATTAAAAAGTGATTTTATAGCAATGGCAAAAAGTGTGGCAAAAAACGGAGGATTTTATATCAGCCGTTATGAAGTAGGAGCAAATGGAGACAGCAAAAAAAATCAAAAAGTATTAACATCAGCAAGTAGTGATGGTAGTAATTATTTAGGAGCAGATATGTGGTATGGCTTATATAACAGTATAAGAAAGATAGATAAAAATAAACAAATGATATGGGGATGCCAGTATGACCAAGTAATAAAATTCTTAAAAGAAAATGGAGAAGATCCAGAGAATGGACATAGTGATAGAAATCTAACAATTGATCATGCATTATCCGGACAAAATGAACAAGCTTGCATGAAAAATATCTATGACCTTGAAGGTAATCATTGGGAATGTACAGCTGAAGCGTCTTATATCGACACTCGAACGTATCGAGGTGGTTACTATGGCGCTGCAAGCTATGGCTCTTTCAGCCCAGCAAGTGCCCGATCAAGCGGTCGCGGTCCGACCTATAGCCACTACGGCTATTCGTCCCGCACCACACTTTACTTGTAGCGCTGAAACGCTGGTAGCGATACAGTAGAAATTGGCTGAAAGTAGGATTTATAGGGAGTGTTAAAATCTAACTGTGTAAATTATATTGTAAATGTCAAGAGAAAAATGTACTTTTTTTCCAGTTTCAAAAATGTACGAAAATTCCAATTTAAAATATATGCTTAGAGGGGATTTCCCCTCTAAAATTTTAGAAAAATTTTTCTTCTCTATAATCCTTTTCTAGCATAACATCCTTTTTATTACAATGATATGCTAAATAATGCAATTCATTTATAATCTCTTCTTTTGTAAGTTTACGTCCTAATTCTGTTATTCTATCTATTGCTACATCTACATATATTATCATTTCCCTCACTGTCATCTTAAACACCTTCCTTTTCTATATTTCTTTGCATCTCTACATTTCTATCTTTTATTCTATATGATTGTCCTTTGATTTTTATTATGTGACTGTGATGCACCAACCTATCTATTATTGCTGCTGTCACTACTGAATCTCCAAATATATCTGACCATTTGCTAAATACTTGATTTGTTGTTAATATTGTTGATTTCTTTTCATATCTTTTATTTATTAATTGAAAAAACAAATATGCCCCTTCTTTCGTTATCGGTAGATACCCTATTTCATCAATTATCAACAATTTATATTTACAAAAATATTTTATCTTTATATCTGCTCTATTTTCAGAATTAGCTTGTACTAATTGATTTATTAAATCATTAAAAGTTATGTAATATGTGCTAATCCTTCGTTTCGCTGCTGCCATTCCAATTCCAACCGCTAAATGTGTTTTTCCAACTCCACTTGTTCCTACAAATATTATATTTTCACTCTTCTCCATAAATCTTAATGTTTCTAAATCATAAAGTTCAGTTTTATCTACACTAGGCTGATAACTAAAATCAAAATCATCTAATGTCTTTTCAAATGGAAATGCAGACACTTTTATATTTACTTTTGCAGCTCTTTC
>CALXQB010000022.1 GCA_944390445.1 uncultured Clostridia bacterium
TGTTCAATTTATAATTGCAACGCATTCTCCATTTATGTTAGGAATTCTAAATGCTAAAATATATAATTTGGATACACAAGATTATAAAGTTCAAAAATGGAGTGAACTTGAAAATGTAAGATACTTTTATGATTTCTTCAAAAGTAGAAAGAATGAATTTGAAAAATAAGTTAAAAGAAAAAATGTGGAGGAAAAAATCTCACAGGATGAAAAATTTGACCTATAAATTATTTTGGGACAAAAAAATTGACACTAACTTTAATTTACATAATCTTTACAAAAAAGTAAATCAATGTTATAATATAAATATTGTTTATATACTATGAGGATGAAGAAGTATTTTCTAAGTCTGATTACTAACACAGTATTTGTTTTAGTGAACGATTTAGAAAGCTCTTTCTACTTGATGTACTATAAGCAATAAGATTTACGACGGGAGGAAGAGGTACAGTGTCAGACAAAAGATTAAGGACAACAGCACGGAACAATGGAGTAATTCATCAGGAGGGAATTTTCAATCAGATACGGATAAGTGGCGTTATCGAAGAGGAATTTGCATATAGCCATCAGACCCAGTGGATGAGATATTACAAAACCAGAGTAAGAGTCAAGAGATTGAGTGGTACAGAAGACTATGTACCCATCATTGTATCTGAAATGTTGATAGCCAATATTTCAGAAGCTTCGTTGAAGGGAAGGTATGTTGAAGCTGAAGGACAATTTCGTTCTTTCAACAAACTAGGAGAAGATGGTCGTAAGCATTTGGAGCTATTCTTATTTGCAACAGCATTCACTATTCAGGAAAGTGAGGAAGAATCAGATGCAAACTTAATCTATCTTGATGGGTATATTTGTATGCCACCCATATTCAGGGTAACACCGCTTGGTAGGAAGATTACTGATCTTATGGTGATAGTATACAGAAAATATGACAAATACGACAACATTCCATGCATTGCTTGGGGAGAAATTGCACAGTATGCCAGTGAGTTAAAAATTGCTGACAGAATTAAATTGTACGGAAGAGTACAGAGCAGGAGATATTTTAAGAAGTCTTCACCAGATTCCGATGAAGGAGAGTACAAAACTGCATATGAAATTTCTATCACGAGGATGAAGAAGGTTCAAGGTAAGAGTTCTGACGACAAGTAGAAGAGTAGTCTAAAAAGAAGGGGAGTAAACCAAATTGCTCCTCTTCTTCATTTATAAACAATTTTAATGATATTTATGACAGCAACAAATCAATTACTAATAAGCTATCATAAGTTGGTTTGTAGTAGAAAATAAAAACCTGTGAATTTTACTATTACAAGTTCATAGGTGTTTTACTATTTTTTCCTAAATTTGTATTGACAAAGATAACAAAGTATATATATAATAATCAAAACTTATAAGCGATTTTGCTTATTTAAGTTACCAGTATCTGATTTTATAGATGTGGAATAGGAATTAATAGAAAAAAATTTAATAATATATATTAAACAAAACATTCCTGATTCATGTGTTATAAAAACAGAAAATATGAAAGGAGTGTTTTTTTTTATGGTAACACTAAAATTCGAAGCGAAGAGTTTCAAAAAAATGGATGAACCAATTAATAAAGGAGGGGAAAAGGCAAAATATGTTTGTTATGCAAGAGCAAATACAATACCATTCGAATTAAACGATTGGATGAAAACCAATCCTAGAGAGCAAAAAATGACAACAAATGTAGCCAAAAACATAAAAGATAGTTTGAAAGAAAATGAGAATTTTCACGAACTAAATAGGGGAATTGTTTTATCTGTTGACAAAGTAACATACGATAATAAAAGTGGAATAGTAGAAATTCAGTTAGATGACCCAGATGTTCATGGAAATATAGACGGAGGACATACTTTAAGAGCAATATTTGAATTAAACCAACAACAAATTATAGAAGAGGAAAGATATGTTTTTTTAGAGATTTTTACAGGAATCGATTCTCCAGTTGAATTAGCGTCTGCTAGAAACACGTCTGTACAAGTAGATTTGAAGTCAATAGAGGAATTGCAAAAAAGCTTTGATGTATTAAAAGATGTAATGAAAGATTTGAAGTTTGCATATAGAATAGCATATAAAATGAATGAACACTGTAATGATGATGATATTAATCCAATCGATGTGAGAGAAATAATTGCATTAATAAGTATGTTTAGCCAAGCCATATATCCATTCAAAAATACAGATGGAACGCTAAGTGATCAACAACCAATTCAATGTTATACAGGAAAAGAGGCAACATTGAAAAGATTTGTTAAAATAGAGAAAACGGATAGAGAACAAATGCTTAATGACATGAAAGATATCATTCCAGATATTTTTAAGATATGGGAATATATAGAAACGAATTTTGCAGAATTGTCTCAAAAAACAGGGAAAAGATATACTAGTAGAAAGTATTCAAAATACAATGAAAAAGAAATCGTATCCAAATCTGCATTTGAGGAAAAAGAAATGCATTATATAGTTCCAAAAGGTATGATATATCCTATCGTAGGAGCTTTTAGGGCATTAGTCAAAATAAATCCTCAAACCAATCAATATGAATGGGCAAAAAATATTGACCTAATGCTTAAAAAGATTTCAAGTAAATTAGTAGGAATTGTATTAGATGAAAAATCCGATAATCCAGATGTTATAGGAAAAAATATTAATTTATGGAGTAATTTATTTAAAGAAGTATATATAGAAGGTTACTTAATATAGATAATAAAATGTTTATCTATAAGGAATTACATGAAAGAGTAAAATGCTAAAGGAGAATTTATGAAACTAATAAGAATTCCAAAAGAAAGATATGAAGATTATCGATTCAATGTCATGTTTGATTGCTATAAATGGGACCCGCAATTTTTAGATAACAATACAATTGCAAAGTATGCACTAGTTATTTCAAAAGAAGAGCATGAGGAACTAGAAAGATTAACAGAAGAAATAGACTATGAAACGAGAAAAGCTGAAGGAATATTAAATCAGCATTTAGAAATTACAAAAACTTTATACTTACCAAAAAAAATAAAAAAAGAATTAAAAATCATGGATAATTATGATCCAGATAAACATATTCGACTTATGAGATATGATTTTCACCCCACTATAGAAGGAAAATGGGCAGTAAGTGAAGTAAATAGCGATGTGCCCGGTGGATTTGCAGAGGCTTCTCTTATGCCACAAGCGGCCATTGATACATTAGGAACCAATAAATTCTGGTATAAAAATTTTGGGGATATTTTAACAAAAGCAATAGCAACAAAGGTGGTACCTGGAGGAAGGATTATGCTTGTTCATTGTACTTCATATAGTGATGATAGACAAGTTATGCAATTTTTAGGAGATAAATTAAAAAACATGGGATTTTCCGTGATTTATGCAGCAGCTGATCATGTAAGATTTCTCGATCAGGAAGCTATTAGCATATTAAGTGGTAATGAAGGGAAAATTGATGCTATTGTTCGTTTTACACCTTTAGAATGGCTAATTGATATAAAACCAAAACATTGGGAAGGATACTTCAATACGACCACAACATCTTGTAATCATCCGATTGCAATCTATGCTCAAACAAAGCGCTTCCCTCTTGTTTGGGATAGGATTGAAAAGTTGGGAGGAAAATTAACAACTTGGAGGAAACTGTTGCCAGAAACACATGAAGTAAAAGAAGTAAAAAATAAAAGTGGATATATCTATAAACCTGCCTGTGGAAGAGTAGGAGAAAAAATCTCCATAAAAGAAGCATGTAAAGAAGATGAATATGAAAAAATACGAAAAGATGTAAAAAAACATCCAAAACAATATATTGCACAAAAGCAGTTCAATAGTAAGCCATTGCTAAGTGAAGAAGGAGAAAAATATCATGTTTGCATAGGCTCTTATAGTGTTGAAGGAAAACATGCAGGTTATTATGCTAGAATAAGCAAAATTCCACGCATAGACTCTTATGCAGCAGATATTCCTGTGTTAATAGATAATGCAAAGTAATTTATGTAAATTGCATGGCGATTTCAATCGCCCGTTCTTCGAAGAAATCACTTAAAGCAAAATTGATAAAGAGGAGAGATAAAAATGAAAGGAAAAGACATATATAAAATATGGGCTCCTTCAGAGGCAAAGTGGACGCAATGGTTACGACCAGTTCCCTTTGTCCAAATTGATAATGAATTAAAAATAAATGAATTCTGCAATTTTTTCATTCCAACGATAAATTACATAAAGGAAATACCAACAGATACAGCTATCATTGTTGATATTCCTAGTTATTCTGGAATAAAAGAAGGAGTCGCGCTTGCCAGAATTGGTTTTAGACCTATTCCACTTTATAATGGTACAAACGAACAACCAGGAGCAATGCCGGTTGTTGATAATAACTCTATTGAAATGGGATTGATATGGGGAGCTATGGAATTAGAAAAAATAAAAATAGAAAATGATGCGCCACCTGTATTTTTACTAGATAGTAATCGAATGCATCGATTTAAGATGGATGTATCTGTTTTTGATAATAGTTGGGATATATATGACCAAGATATGCCATCTGCAGAATATTTTTTAAAAAACGGTATCCGTAAAATAGTTGTCAGAGGAGAAAAGATACAAAAAGATTTAAGAAAGATATTATATAAGTTTCAAAAGAAAAAAATAAAAATTCTTTTTACTGATGGATATAAAGAGCCAGAAGAGATTGTGGTTAAGAAACCTCCACATGAAAAAAATAGTTAAGGAAGTGCTAGCACATGGTAAAATTTGATGGACGAATTGTTCAATTTGGATTTGGAGCAGTTGGAAAGAGTTTTTACGAAAAAATTCGTCAAGAAATTCAATTTAAAGAAAATCAATATTATATTATAACAAGAGATAAAAGTGAATTTGAAGCTTATATAAATCTAGGAGGAATGGCTGCTAATTTTCTTACAGAAGAAATTAACAAGGAAAATTTTCAATCCCTATTTGAAAAATATTTAAGCAGTGGTGATTTACTAATAGATTTTGCAGATACAGTGGGAACAAAAGATATTCTAGAATGGTGTGCACAAAATAATATTATGTATATCAATACAGGAGAAGCAGATTGGCCAGAAAATTGGTATAGTATATTTAATGAAAATAAACGAAAAAATGAAATAAGAGAAAAATATCATGGAAAAAATAAATGCCCAATTGTGTTACAACATGGAAATAATCCAGGGTTGGTCTCTCATTTTGTAAAAAAAGGGATAGAATATATTGTTCATACACAATACAAAAAAGATAAACAATTAAAAAAATTAGTAATGAATCATCAATTTAAGGAAGCAGCTCGCATGTTAAATATCAAAATGATTCATGTTAATGACATTGATTTGCAAAAAATAGGGGAAAGTAATGATAAAAATTGTTTATATAATACTTGGTGTGTTGATTCTTTCTTTTTTGAATTGTTAAGTGAAGCAACTGTTAATATGGGAACACATGAGGATATGAACTTTAACGAAGAATGTAAAATGATAGATAAAACAAATGGATATTTAGAATTAAAAAAACTTGCAGTAGATACGAAATGTCATACCTATTATCCTTATGGTAAATTTGATGGTTATTTAGTTCCACATGAAGAAACAATTACCATCGCAAAAAGTTTAGAAGTAAAGGAAAACGAGAAAATAGTGTATCGACCAACTGTTATGTTTATTTATGCTCCTTGTGATTCTGCATGTAACTATTTGAAAAACGCAAAAGTAAATGAATATCCAGAAGTTGACCCAAACAAACCATTAGATTGTGAAAATGAAAATGGAGCAACAATTACTAGAGGGTATATTTATCCTGAATTTTCGGAAATCGTATACAAAGAGAAAATAATGTCTGGTACAGAATATGTAGGTGTCTTGTTAATGGGAGAAAATTTCGAACCTGTATGGGTAGGTAATAGAATAGAACCATCTTTTTTATATAAACAAAAGAATTCCTATTGGCAAACACCTACAATTACACCTGTGGCTATGTCAGCCTTAGCGGCTGTGTGCTGGATGATAAGAAATAAAGATAAGGGTGGGATATATTTCCCAGAAGATATAACAGATTACAATGAAATACTAAAAAAAGCAGAAAAATATATTTCAAAAACAATCTACAAAACTTTTCAGAAAAAAGAACTGGAAGAGGAATTAAAAGTAGATATGTCAAATTTACAAATGAGAGATTTTTTTATATAAAATGTCTGCTTTTGCTTTTAAATAAAAAGCAACAAGAAACTCATAAGTTTCGCAACATGAAGCGAAAATAAAATGCAAGAGATTTTTAACCACCTCATGAACTTATATTTTTCCATAAAATTCTCAAGGTTCAAGGAAGTAATCCGGCAGCAGAAGGCTGTTCGAGCTTTTATTTCAAAATATAAGTTCATGAGGTGGTTATATGAGACTTTTTACTTTTATTTTAAAAGAAAATCGATTTTTATCTTAACAATTTCTTGAACAGATATAAGATTTTTCCGTATTTTAGTGTCCGCCTCCGGCCGCCACCGCCGCCTCTTCCGCCACCACCGTAGCCACCGTGACCTCCAAATCCGCCACCATAGCTACCAGAACGTGCAGAATATGAAGCTGTACGTACAGTATGCCTAAATATGCGACCGCTATGATAGAAATTAACAGAACGGTAATAAGGATTGCTAAGGATAGGACTTGTATTTGCTTCTGGACATCTAATATTAAGTGCTTTAATTACTTTTTCTGAAATACCAAAAGCGGTTGCATAAACTAAATACTGCTCCCATATAGGTAATTCAATGACAGTACGCTCATTGATAAGAGTGTTGCTATTTAAAAAGTCATATAAGCCTTTCCACTTTACATATTCATCTTCACCAAATTGTGTTAATAAAATATATTTTTTGGCAATTTTACGAAGGTAAACACAATTAACCAACATAGCAATACCTAAAATGAAGAAAGCACCATAAGCAAAATCTAAACGTGTAAAATATAGGAAAAAGTTTATGAGAGTAATAAGGACGGTGCCTACTACTCCATAGAAAGTAGACCAAGACTTTAGATTATTTTTTGGCTCTTCATAAGCAGCTTTTTGAAAATACCCCTGAGAAATACCAATATCAATAGTAGATTTTTCTATATTTCTTACAAAAGAATCTGTATTTTCTATATCTTTAGACACCTTGCTTTGAAAATCTGCAAGAGAGATATCATAACCCTTTGAATGCCTAATAATTAGATTATAGTAAAGTTCTTCTGTTAAAGTAAGAGATTCTCTTTGTTTTATTGTAGTAGAATATAAGTTTTCCCATCCTTCTATTTGACCTGAATATATAGGTGTTGGACTTGGTTTTATTACGATTTTTACATTAGAAGTAATCCAATCTTTTGTTTCATCAATTTTGGCTAATTCAATATATTCTTTACGAGCTAAACTCAATAAAATAGCAGCATATCCGTCTTTCATATTTTTAGAAGATTTACCCTTACAAAAAGCTAAAGTAGAGGCAAAAAGAGGGTCAAGATTACTAGGTATGTCTCTAAAATAATCGATTGACGTAGACGGCTTGTAAAAAGTATATTTTTCATTCATTTTTTTATCTGCTGTAAAAGCATGTCGCAAAACAAAAATAGTAATGAAAATACTAGTAAGTAAAATAACCATTTTGGCAATTCTGTAATTCCTAGGAGTTGCTTCATATTTAGCTTGTTCCTCTCTCGTTTCGTCTAAAACATCGGTATTAGAATATCGATTTGCTGGTGCATACTCTGTAAAAATTCTTTTATCTTCACCAAAAGAAACAAGGGAAAATTCAATATATTCATTATAAGGCCTAAACTTTAATTGAGAGTTATCTAACGAAAATAAAAATGTATGATATCCAGGATTTATCGTATCAGATTCTGTAAAAGGAAATTCGTTAGCATTTGTACCATATGTGTGTGCTGTATAATTTCCGGCACTTGGCATATCTTCATTAGGAAACAAAATTTGCCCTTTAAAAGAGTTCAAATATTTGATGGTTTCTCCAGAATAAGGAGTAATATATAATTCAGAGCAATCACGGTAGCGTAAAGCAGCATTTACCATTTCATATTCAATTTCAAAGGTAACTTTTTCACGGTATAAACCATCTACATAAAAAAGAAGGCATTCATATCGACGTAAATCTTCATTATAAGGACCTTCACTATGGTACCATTTACCAGGTCCATAGCCACCGCACAGTATTTACATAATCATAATCATCCCAATACAGTTCAGGACTTTCTTGGTAGACAATTTCTGTTCCATCGTCTAAAATTTGTTTTACAGAATTTACTTTATATTCTACTTTAACACCATCTATATATTCTTCTGGGAGGTCTCTCCACAATTCCCAAAAAAGATTATCTTTTGATGCTGCATGAATATCAAAAGTCAATCGTTCTGTAATAATAACTTTACCTTCACTATCTGGTTCATCAACAACGACAGCTTTATAGTCAACATCTGTAATTCTGGCATAATCGAACGGATTTTGAATTGTGATATCATAGAAAAATGGAGAGATAGCAATTAAAATCCATATAATGAAGACGGCATAACCAATAAAATTTCTCATCTTATACTCAACCCTTTCGTGTAAAAACAATGATAATATTCTTAGTATATATGAAAAAAAGAATATTTGCAAATCATTTTTTTATTGTATAGGAAACTATATGAAACTTAAAAGTATCGCAACATGAAGTGAAAATAAAATGTAAGAGATGTATATCCAGCCCATGAACTTATATTTTTTCATAAAACTCTCAAGGTTCAAGGAGTAATCCAGCAGCAGGCAGTTCGAGCTTTTATTTCAAAATATAAGTTCATAGGCTGGATATATATGAATTCTTATTTTCAAAAGAGAAATCGATTTTTTTTGTTTGATATTCCAAGATATTCTAATGATTTTCCGTATACAACGAAGTTAGGCTACCTTTCTCATAAAAGTAGAAACTTTACTAATTTTTTACCATTTTTCGACTTTTCTTTTTACTTTTTTTGTGGTAATATATTAGTGGAGGTAAAAAAATGAAACAAATTACGATTTTAATTCCTATTTACAATGAAGAAGAAAGTTTACCATTGTTAAAAAACAGAATATTAGGTGTAATTGAAAAAATACCAGAATATGAATTTGATATTTTATTTGTCAATGATGGAAGTAAAGACAAAAGTTTAGAAATTATTAAAGAATATAGAAGTAACGATAAACGCTTTGGTTATGTAAATCTAGCAAGAAATTTTGGAAAAGAAGCAGCTATGCTCGCTGGACTAGATTATGCAGAAGGAGATGCTGTAATTATTATGGATGCGGATTTGCAAGACCCACCAGAATTAATTCCAGAACTAATTCATTACTGGGAAGAGGGATATGATGACGTATATGCACAACGTACATCTAGAGAGGGAGAAACATTCTTAAAAAAATGGACATCTAAGATGTACTATAAAGTTTTGCAAAAAATAGCTAAAATTCCGGTTCAAAAAGATACAGGTGACTTTAGATTATTAGATAGAAGATGTGTAAATGCCATTTGCAGACTAAGAGAAGAAGGAAGATGCTCCAAAAGCATTTTTAGCTGGATTGGTTACAATAAAAAAGCAGTTACCTTTGTAAGAGAGCCAAGAGTAGCGGGAAAAACAAAATGGAATTATAAAAAACTAATTGACTTAGCTGTAGATGGAATTACATCTCTTAGCATTTCTCCATTAAGATATGCTACTTATGTTAGTATTCCGATTTTCTTAATTGCTATGATTTACTTTATTTATCTTGTAGTAAGCAGTATTGCGGTACAAGCCTTCCCTCAAGTTGCACAAATCATTTTGTTTGTTGTCTTACTATTTGGTGGAATTCAAACTTTATTAATTGGAATTGTGGGAGAATACATAGGAAGAACATTTAAAAATTCACAAAAACGACCAGTATATTTAGTAGATTGTGTAAATGAAAAAAGAGAAATGAATGGAGAAAAAAATCATGAAGAAAAAAACGATTATTCTATGTCTATTGATCCTTATTATCATCATACAAGTAATTACTAGAATTTATGTAGGAAATAAAAAAGCATATTTTCATATGGACGAAGCGTATTCTTATGGATTAACGAATTATGAAAGACTAAATATATCAGATAATGAAGACTTTTTTAATACATGGCATGACAAAAATTACTATTTAGATTATTTGACAGTAAGTCAAGAAGAAGCAAAAGATTTTACACCGGTTTACGAAAATCAAAAAAACGATGTACACCCACCATTTTATTATTTATTATTAAGAATTGCTATGAATTTTTCAATAGATTATTTTTCAAAATGGACGGGAATTATTTTAAATATTATCATCTTTTGCATATCTAGTATTTTTGTATATTTAATTGCCAATAAACTATTCAAAAATTCTTATATGGCTTTAATAGTATGTTTTGTAAGTGGACTTACCAATATAGCTTTGGAAAGTACATTATACATAAGAATGTATGAGCTAACTACATTGATGATACTTATTACAACTTATATTCACATTTTAAAATATGAGAAAAAAGACTTAACAATAAAAGATTTAATTGCAATAGGAATTCCAGTTTGCATAGGATTTTTAACTCATTACTATTACTTATTGTTCTTAGTAGGTATGTATTTCCTATTTATGTACCACTATGGAAAAGAAAAAAATTATAAAAATATGATAAAATATACAATTTGTATGTTATTGGCAGGAGGTGTAGGATTGCTAATCTTCCCATATGCAATATCTCATATTTTCTTTGGGTACCGTGGACAAGGGGCAATGAACAACTTTTTTTCAGTAGAGACTTTTATTACGAATGTAGCAAATTATTTAAACATTATTAATACACAGGTATTTAATTATATTGGTATTTTTATCATTATTTTTATCATATATCAAAAAACAAAACAAAATATAAAATTAACACAAAACAAAGAATTCCTTATCATGTTAGTACCTACAGTAACCTATTTCTTAATAGCTGCTCAAGCTTCACCATACAAAGATATACGCTATATTATACCAATTAGCACTATATTCATTATTTTAACTATGTATGCGTTTTATCAATGTTTTAAGGGGAAAAAAGCAATCATTATAACAGCATGTGTTTTTGCCGTTATGCTATGTATGCCAAATAAATTAGATTATGCATATGAAGATTACCAAGATATTTTAACAAGAATTGATCAAGACACATCTATACCAGCTGTATACATTTTTAATGTTGGACAAAATAGATTTTTAGATGATATTTATTTGTTTTCTAAAATCGAAAAATCCTATATCATAAAACCAGAAGATGCCAACGAAGAAAAATTAACAGAATTATTTGCTGGAGAAGAAAAAATATATCTATTCTTAAATGAAGGAATGGATAATGACGAAATTTTGGGGAGAATAGAAGGATACCAAAAAGAACATATCAAAAGAATGAATGCTTGTGATATTTACTTATTATCTCAAATTCCTGAATAGAAAGGGATTTATCATGTACCATATTTTAGTTTGTGATGATGAAAAAGAAATTGTAGAGGCTATCAGAATATATTTAGAAGAAGAAGGATACAAAATTTTTTCAGCTTACGATGGAGAGGAAGCTCTTCAGATACTAAAAAAAGAAAAAATCCACTTAATTTTATTAGACATTATGATGCCAAAAATAGATGGACTAAATGCAACAAGACAAATTAGAAAAATAAGCAGTGCTCCTATTATTATCATTTCTGCAAAATCACAAGATACAGATAAAATTATGGGATTAAATGTAGGAGCAGATGATTATATCACAAAACCATTTAATCCATTAGAATTAGTAGCAAGAGTAAAATCTAATTTAAGAAGATATGTTAAATTAGGCAACCTACAAGAAGAAAATGTAACAGTAATAGATGGACTAGTGATAGATGATAAGAAAAAAGAAGTGAAGATAGACGGCGAAAAGGTAAAACTAACACCTATAGAATATAACATATTACTCTTCTTGGCGGAAAATAAGGGAAAAGTATTTTCAATAGAGCAAATATATGAAAACGTATGGAAAGAACCGTTTGATGGATGTGAAAAAAAAGTAGTAATGCATATTAGTCATATTAGAGAGAAAATAGAAATCAATCCTAAAGAACCAAAATACTTAAAAATTGTATGGGGATTGGGGTATAAGATGGAGGATTTATAATTGAAAAGAAAAATACTCAATATATTAGCCACAATTGGATTATTAATTTTTTCCCCCATGGCTTATTTTTCGGGAAGAGAATTTTATTTTCATGAAGAAGATAAAAACTTACTGATAAAAGCATGTGTTTATGGTTTGATTGCGATTATATGTTTTGTTTATAAATTAGTCAGATATTATAAAGAACCAGAAAAAGAAAATAAAATAGATAAATTACCAATAGAAGCAATCTTTCTACTCACTTTTCTCATTTTTCTATTAGAAAATACCCTGATAAGGGGAAGTTATTATTTTGTATTAGGAATATTAATTGTTTTTTATGTGATCGATGCTTTATTGATATTAACTATTTTAAAAACGATTATCAAAAGAATCAAAAATAAAACAATCAAAGAAAGTTTTGCTGTAAGAAAAATATTAATACATATAAAGAGTATTTACAAAATGACAGCTCTATTGATAATAATCTTTTTAATAAATATATTAATTATTCAAGATAGTAAGCTTATTTTTGTTGCTATTCCCATAGATATTGTTTGTATTCTTTATGGAGTAAAAATAGTAAGAGAGTATCAAAAAATTTGCAATGTAATAAAAGAAATACGAGAGGGAAATTTTAATAAAAAAATAGATAAAACCTGTATTTTGTTTCAAAATTTGGCGGGAGATATTAATCAAATAGGAGAAGGCTTACAAAAAGCAATGGAAGAAAAGTTAAAAAGTGAAAGATTGAAAACAGACTTAATTACCAATGTCTCACATGACTTAAAAACACCACTTACTTCTATTATGAACTATATTTCCTTAATAAAAAAAGAAGAAATAGAGAATAAAAATGTAAATAAATATGTGAAAGTTTTAGAAGAAAAATCTGTTAAACTAAAAAATCTAACAGATGATTTAGTAGAAATTTCTAAAATTTCATCTGGAAATGAGAGTGTAAAAAAAGAACAACTTAATATATCAGAGATGATATTACAAGCAAATGGTGAATTTGCAGAAAAATTTGCTAGTAAAAATTTAGAGATTATTAGTAAAATATCAAGTCCCCAAATACAAATTTTAATAGACGGAAAGAAAATGGGAAGAGTATTAGAAAATTTATATCAAAATGTTTATAAATATGCCCTAGAAAATACAAGAGTATATGTAAATTTAATAGAAGAGGAAAATACAGTAAAATATTCTATTAGTAACATTTCAAGAGAACCACTTAACATTCAACCAGATGAATTAAAAGAGAGATTTGTAAGAGGTGATACTTCTAGAAACACAGAAGGAAGTGGCTTGCGGATTATCTATTGCAGAAGAATTAATAAAACTCCAGGGAGGTACTTTTACAATCCATATAGAAGGGGACTTATTTAAAGCAGAAATTGTTATTTACAAATAATAGAAAATCAACCATATATACCTATATTTAATCCGCAAAACTCTCAAGGTTCAAGGAGTAATCCAGCAGCGGAAAGCTGATTACGCTTTTGCTCCCCAATATAGGTATATATGGTTGAAATTAAAATAAAGAAAATATTTCACTTAAGTTAATGACATTGGCATCCACAATAGATAACCCAGCCTGAAGTTTCAGGGCTGGGTCATTTTTAGCCATTCTTCGAATGTGATGGGGTTATCTGTTTCTTGTAGGTATTTCAGATAATCCTCGCACAAATGGGAGAAAAATTTTTCTTGTTTAGGAGACATTCCTGAGTGTTTGATCCGTTGCCGTAGTTCGTCACCAGTTAGTCCATCAAAACGAATGCGAGACATAGGAATCCTCCTTCCAACCTAGTATAGAGATAGTATAATATAAAAAAAGCAAAAATACAATAGAAAAAGCCACTTTTGAAAAAGAAATTCATTGACAAACAGGCATAGAAATAATATAATCTGTATAGTTATTATAAAGGTAAAATGGTTGAAAAATAATTTTTTTACTTTATAGGAAATTGCATTTCCTATAAAGTAAAAAATATATATGCACAGAAAAATTGCTTTGCAATTTTTCGCATCGACAAATCTTATACGCTTCTTGCTAGACCTTAAATTAATGTAACAAATATTAAAAAGTAGAGAAAAGGTCTAGCGAAGCTAGATTTGTTCAAGCAAAATCTGCCTCTAGAAGGGAATGTGTAAAACGATGAAAATATACAATACATTAACAAGGAAAAAACAAGAATTTGAACCGATTGATAAAACTGGAGAAGTAAGAATCTATTCTTGTGGGCCAACAGTATATAATTATGCTCATATTGGAAACTTGAGATCCTATATTTTTATGGACATTTTAAGAAGAACTCTAGAATATGATGGTTACCATTTAAAACATGTTATGAATATTACAGATGTAGGGCACTTAGTTTCTGATGCTGATGAGGGAGAAGATAAAGTTGAAAAAGCAGCACGTCAATTAAAAAAAGACCCTATGGAAATTACAAAAGTATACACAGAAGCATTTTTTAAAGATATTGAAGCTTTAAATATTGAGAAACCGGAAATTATTGCAAAAGCAACAGAACACATACCAGAAATGTTAGAATATGTAAAGAAAATTATAGCAAATGGATATGCTTATGAAACAAGCAAGGGAATCTATTTTGATATTAGTAAACTAAAACATTATGGACTACTTTCCGACAACAAAAAAGAAGGACAAAAAGCAGGTGCGAGAATTGAAGTTGATGAAGAAAAGAAAAATCCACTAGATTTTGCAATTTGGATAAAAGCACCAGAAAATCACATCATGAAATGGGAGAGCCCTTGGGGATTGAGTTATCCAGGATGGCATTTGGAATGTTCTGCCATGAGTAACAAATATTTAGGAGAAGTATTTGATATCCATACAGGAGGCGTAGATCATATTCCTATCCATCATGAAAATGAAATTGCACAATCCATAGGAGCAAATGGGAAAATACCAGCAAACTATTGGGTGCATGGAGAATTTATGCTGGTAGATGGTGGAAAAATGTCAAAAAGTTTAGGGAATACCTATACATTAGCGCAACTAGAAGAAAAAGGATATGAACCATTAGCATTTCGTTACTTTTGTTTAAATACACACTATCGCAATAAATTAAACTTCACATTTGAAGGATTAACAGCTAGTCAAGTAGCATTAAATCGATTAAGAGAAGGAATTAAAGCACACAAAGAAGGAAATGAAAAAATTGATCAAAAAGAAATAGAAAGTTATAAAGAAGAATTTAAACAAGCAGTTAATGATGACTTAAATACACCTAAAGCATTATCTATTTTATGGAATGCCATTAGAAATGAAAAAAAATCAAAGGATTTATTACCACTTATCGAAGATTTTGATAAAATATTGGCATTAGATTTATTAACAGAAAAAAAAGAAAATCTTGTTATAAGTGAAGAAGTAAAAGATTTGCTCGCTAAGAGAAAAGAGGCAAGACAAAATAAAGATTGGAAACTTTCAGATGAATTAAGAGATAAGATTGCAGAACTTGGTTATCAGGTAATAGATACGAAAGAAGGAACTACTGTAGAAAAAATAAAATAAAACAAAAGAAAGAAGGGTAAGAATGAAGGAAAAAGGCATTACCTTAATTGCTCTAATTATTACAATTACTGTACTAATTATTTTGGCGGGAATTGGTGTATATTCAGGAGTGGAAAGTATAAGAGAAGCCGGAAGTGATAAGTTAGAAACAGAATTAGGTATGGTCCAACATGCTATACTTCAGCAATATTATAAATATACAGTAACAAAAAACGAAAATGATATTGTGGGAGAATCCGTAAGTATAAGTGAAATTAATGCTTTAGAAAATGAAATGGGAATTACCATGCAAAAGGGAGAAGAAATAGAAAATTTACCAATAGCAGAAAAATATTATAGACTAACACCAACCTTATTAGAAAGCATTGGCGTAGAAGACGCAGAAGATACTTATATCGTAGACTACAGCACAGGAGAAGTTTTAAATGAAACTGTAAAGAAAACAACAACGGGAATTGTTCTATATTTAAAAGGAAGTTCTGTACAGGAAGCATCCGAAGTTCCTATTCCAAGTGGCTATGTAGCATCACAAGTGCCAGGAGAAAACACAGTAGAAAATGGATTGGTTATTTATGAAGGAACCACACCAGTAACTGAATCAAATCATGAAGAAGCAATGGAAACAAGGAATCAATATGTATGGATACCAGTAGAAGATATAAATAGTATGGTAATGTGTAGTAGCAATAGTGGAAGTAGTGTTTGCAATTTAGTATTAGAAGAAGGCACCTTAAAATGCGCAACACATGAGGATACCGCAACAGATTTAGTAGGAAGATTGTATATTGCAACAGAAGTTAGTATGGAAGGTGAAAGTATTGTACAGAAAATGGACTTTACTTTAAAAGATCAAACCTATAATGCTAATAGTGTTTATTGTGAACCAGCAGTGGTGACTGGAAACGAAAATGGAAATGGAACAGAATATGATGGCTCAGGCAGTAACTATCATAGAACAGGAAGTGCCAACAATTTTTTAACCCAGCTAAAGTATGACTTTAAAAGAATGGCAACAAGTGTAGCAAAAAATGGAGGGTTTTATATTAGTCGTTATGAAGTAGGAGAAAATGGGGAAAGTAAGAAGAATCAAAAAATATTAACAAATGCAAACAGTGATGGAACAAATTATGTAGGAGCAAACATGTGGTATGGATTATATGATACATGTAGAGACATAAATCATAATCGACAAATGATATGGGGATGTCAATATGATCAAGTAATTAAATTTATTGGAGAAGAAGCTTTTAAAGGACATCCTGATAGAAATTTAACGAATAGTCCAGAAGTATCAGGACAAAATGAATTAGATAAAATAAAAAATATATATGATTTAGAAGGAAACTTCTATGAATGGACTGCAGAAGCAGGACTACCAAATACACGAATGGTTAGAGGAAGTTGTTATTATCAAGGTTATGCACCAGCATGTTTTCGAGCTACAGGATATCCTCCAACCGAAACTCAACAGTATGAAAATTCAACTCGATCAACATTATATTTATAGATTTTAACAAAGGACAAATCTAGTTTCGAGAGAACTTTTCTCTACTTTTTCCATTTAACTATATGTATTTAAGTTTTCGAGGAAGTGTTAAGATTTGTCGATGCGAAAAATTGCTTTGTAATTTTTCTGTGCAATGTTGTTTTTTGATGAATAAAAAAAGTGATTTTTCCTATTTAATAAAAAATAAATTCTATAATCAAACAAGGAGGAATTTGTGGAAGAAATTTATCAAGATTTAATCAAATTCTTACCAAAAGAAAATATTTTAAAACAAGAACCAATGACAAAACATACTTCTATAAAAATAGGAGGAAAAGCAGATTTATTTATTAAAATAGAAACTGTTGAACAACTAAAACACGCATTGAGAACCATAAAAGAAAAAAATTATCCTTTTTATATCATAGGAAATGGTTCCAATCTGTTGGTAAAAGATGGTGGAATCAGAGGAGCAGTTTTAAAAATAGAGATAAAAGAAATGAAAATGGAAGAAACAGAAGATAGTGTTATTTTTGAGACAGGAGCAGGGATACCTTTAATTCAATTATCCCAATTGGCATTAGAAAAATCTGCTACCGGATTGGAATTTGCTTGTGGCATACCAGGAACATTAGGAGGAGCGATTGCCATGAATGCAGGTGCTTATGGGTGCGAAATGAAGGATATTGTTTTATCTTCTAACTATTTGGATGATAAGGAAAACATCAAAACAATCTCAAACAAAGAACATGAATTTGATTATCGAAAAAGTATCTTTACGCAAAATGAAGGAATTATCATAAGTTCTATTTTAAAATTGAAAAAGGGAAATGTAACAGAAATTAAAGAAAAAATGGAAGAAAACAAAAAAGCAAGAGTAGAAAAGCAACCAATTGATATGCCAAGTGCAGGCAGTACATTTAAAAGAGGAACAGACTTTATTACTGCAAAATTAATTGATGAATGTGGTTTAAAGGGTTACCAAATAGGAGGAGCAAAAGTTTCAGAAAAACATGCAGGATTTATTGTAAATACAGGAAATGCAAAAGCTAAAGATATGCTAGAACTTATTGACTATGTAAAAAAACAAGTGAAAGAAAAATTTGGAAAAACAATTGAATTAGAAATAAAGATAATAGGGGAAGATTAGCAGTAGGGATCAGAGTCCTCGCCGACTCACAGGAAAAATGATCATATAAAGAATCATATTTTATGTACGGGCTGGCCTTGACCAGCCCAGAAAAGAAAGATAGTGTAAAGTAATCTATGAAAAAATAGAATATGAAAACATTATCCAGAAATTGTAAAAAAGCACATTGAAAA
>CALXQB010000023.1 GCA_944390445.1 uncultured Clostridia bacterium
TGAGAGTTTTATGGAAAAATATAAGGTCATGAGCCGGAGCATTTTATTTTCACTTCGTGCTGTGAAATTTCGAAGTTCCATAGCGTTTCCTATGCAATAAAAAAGTTGATTCCGGTAAATAGGAAATCAACATTTTTAGAGATGCCTTTAGAATAATTCACTTATAATATCTGGTAAACCAAATGGTGTTACTTTGTTTTCTTTTAATTTTTGGATCACTTTGTTAATCAGTGCTTCATCTTTTGTTAGTAAATTTATTTCTTTGCTTTCTTTCATAACTTCATTTTCCATGTATTCTTTTTTCACAACTTCAACGCCATATATAGTATTTCTTCTTTCGGCAATATTAGTATAGGTCTTATAATATTCTAGTTCTATTGGGTGTTCTATTTTTGCTTCTAATAACTCCTTTCCTTCTAAGCAAGTATCTCCATAAAAGGTTTTAAATTCACACACTTTAATTACCCCCTATTCTTTTGTGTAAACCGAACACCTTTCTACTATATATCTTTCCTATAGATAAATCAAGCTTTTTTCATCGCAAAAAACGACATTCTCTATTTTAAAATTCTGAGAATTTCTTGGTATATTTTGTCCTCAATGTCAGAAATAGCTACTTTCTTAGCATTTCTTCCCATTTGCCTTAGTGTTTCTTCTTTTTCCAATAAATTTTGAATCGTTTGATTTAAGATATCCCCATTTAAATCTTTATCTAATATAATTTTTGCTGCTCCTACTTTTTCTAGTACTTTAGCATTATATTCTTGATGGTTTTGACTCACATTAGGAAGTGGAATTAATATAGAAGGTTTTCCAACCTCAGCAATTTCATTTATCGTCATGGCCCCACTTCTGCATAATAATAAATCTGCTAAATTCATCATTTCTTCCATGTTATAAATATAAGGAATCACTTTAGCATTTTTTATATTTTTTATATCTTTATTTTTTTCTTCTAATTTTTGTTTAATAATATCAAATTGCTTTGGCCCTGGCGCCCATATCATTTGATAATTTTCTATTTTATTAGTGAATACTAAGTCCAATACACTATTGTTGATCGTTCTTGCTCCTTGACTACCACCAAAAACCAATAAAATTGGCAATTTTTTGTCCAATTTTAGCTCTTGTCTTATTTTTTCTTTATCTATGTTGTGAAGTTCTTTTATTTTAGTTGGCGTTCCTGTTACAACTACTCTTTTCGCATTGGGAAGCCTCTCTTTTGCCTCTTTAAAGCCTACTAAAACAGTATTTACCTTCTTAGAAAGCATTTTCACTGCTCTTCCAGGGAAAGCATTGCTCTCATGGAGGATAGTAGGAATTTTTAATTTTTGAGCAGCCATCATAACTGGCCCGCAGATATATCCCCCTGTTCCAATTACAATATCTGGTTTAAATTCTTGTAGGATTTTTTTTGCTTGCCCTATCCCTTTTATTGTTCCTACTATATTTTTTAAATTTTGAATACTAATCTCTTTGCTGAGTCCATGTGCTTCTATTGTTTTTAAAGGATAACCACTTCTAGGAACCAAATCATTTTCTAATCCATAAGTTGTACCAATAAATAGGACTTCAGATTGTCTTTGTTCTTTTTGTATTTTATTAGCAATTGCCAACCCTGGATTAATATGTCCTCCTGTCCCTGCAGCTGCAATAACGACCTTCATAAATGACCTCCTTTTACAATTTTGTGCTATGACGAGATATATTCAGTAATACTCCTACTGAACATAGTAAAATCACCAGTGCAGAGCCTCCATAGCTGAAAAAAGGTAACGGCATTCCAGTAACTGGAATAGATGCGGTAACAACTGCAATATTAATAATTGCTTGTAATCCAACTAACACAGTGATTCCGGATGCTAACAAGCTGCCAAACATATCTGGTGCTTTCATGGCAATAAGAATTCCTCTCCAGATAAATATAGCAAATAAAGCAATGACAATTGCACATCCTACAAATCCTAATTCTTCTGCCAAAACAGCAAATATAAAATCATTATGTGGTTCAGAAATATATAAATACTTTTGCTTGCTTTCTCCTAGTCCTGCTCCAAACAATCCTCCAGAGCCAATGGCATATAAACTTTGTATTACTTGCCAACCTTCATCTTGCGCATATTTCCATGGATCTAAAAAAGATAGCAAACGATCAATTCTAAATGCTCCTTGCCCTGTCGTTTTTGCTAGTATAAATAGACCTGCGATTCCACCCACACCAAGTGCAGAACCTACTGTTAAAAAATATCTTAGTTTACTTCCTGCAAGTAATATCATTACTGCTGAAACCAATACCATAATAATAGTACCACTTAAATGGTCTTGTACTAATATCATAATGAGGGCAACTGGTACTAAAAAAGCAAGCGGCTTTACAAATCCTTTCCAAAAACTTTTCATGTCGTCCTTATGTAATGTTAAATAACCTGCATAGAATACAATTAAGCATATTTTCATAATCTCAGATGGTTGCACAGTAGTAAACCCTAAGTTAATCCATCTAGTAGCTCCCTTTGCAGAATATTTCAGTCCAGGCACCATAACCAATAATAAAAGTATAATTCCTACTACATAAGCTAATTTATATACTTTATGATATTTGTGATAATCAATTCTAGATATAATAATCATCGCTACAATTCCTAAAATTGCAAACTGTATTTGCCTAATAGCGTACGTATAACTACTTCCTGTCGTAGAATAAGCAGAAGGTGAACTTGCTGATAAAACCATAACAATTCCTAATCCTAACAAAATAAGAACCGTTATTACTAAAGTAAAATCAATTTGTTTTAATTCTGTCTTTTTTTCCGGTTTTTTCAAATTTCTCTTTTTCTTCTCTGCTGTCTTTGTCAAGTCTTTTCTCCTTCCTTTTATGATAAATATTAATTTAGGATAGAAATCAATCCCACAATGCATGCTATTAAAGTAACAATACTAAATACAGACACTACTTTACTTTCTCTCCATCCTGATAATTCTAGGTGGTGGTGTAATGGCGCCATTTTTAAAATTCTTTTTCCTGTCTTCTTAAAATAAGTAACCTGTGCCATAACTGACAAAGTTTCTAGTATTGGTATAATAGCTACAATGATTAATACAAGCGGTATCTTTAAATACAATGCCATGGCAGAAATAATTCCACCTAATAAAAGAGAACCTGTATCTCCCATAAATACTTTCGCGGTATGTAAATTAAATAATAAAAATCCAATTGCACTTCCAATTACTAAACTTCCATATACTACCATTTCTTTTACATTAAATAAAATAGCAATCACTGTTAAAAATGTAACAATAATAGCTGTTACGCTAGCTGCTAATCCATCTACTCCATCTGTTAAATTAATGGCATTTGTTGTAGCTAATATAACAAATATAGCAAATGGTATGTAAATCCAAAACGGTATATCAATATAAATCTTTAAAAACGGAATAAATGTTTCTGTTCCTAAATTTAAAAATTTTTCTAAATATAATACATAAATAACAGATATAATCAGAAGCCCAATCATCTTATAAGCAGGCTTTAATCCTGTTGTATTTTTTAATACTAATTTTTTAAAATCGTCAATAAATCCTATCAGTCCAAATCCAAATGTAATAAATAATAATGGCAACATATTTTTAGCAACTTCTGCTTCTTCTTCTTTTCCCAAATAGTAGAACAACCCTCCAACTGCTGATACCATGATAGCTATCATGATAATAATTCCTCCCATTGTAGGCGTTCCTTGCTTTTTTATATGGGATTCTGGTCCATCATCTCGCTCTGTTTGCCCAATTTTTAATTTTCTTAATATCGGAATAATTACTATTGCCAGTACTACTGTTGCAATAAAAGACAGCAATAGTATTTTTACTTGGAATTCCAAAAGTACTCCTCCGTTCCTTTCTTTTATACTATTTTATCATTTCATTTACAATTACTCTTTCATCAAATGGATATTTTTTACCATTTATTTCTTGATATGGTTCATGGCCTTTCCCTGCTAGTATAATCATATCCTTTTTCGTTGCCATTTGAATAGCATACCTAATTGCTTCTTTTCTATCTATAATACATATATATTTTCCTTTTGTCTTTTTCATTCCGTTTTCAATCTCTTTTATAATTTCTTCTGGATTTTCTGTTCTTGGATTATCTGAAGTAATAATCGTAAAATCTGCAATTTTTCCAGAAATTTCTCCCATAATAGGTCTTTTACTTTTATCTCGATCTCCACCACATCCAAACAAAGAAATAACTCTTCCTGTTGTGTAACTTTTTACTGCTTGTAATATGCTCTCTAAACTTTCTGGGGAATGTGCATAGTCTATCATAATAGCTAAATCCTTTTTGTTTGGTACCAACTCGCTTCTTCCAGGGACCCTAACTTCTAACAAGCTATTCGCAATGTTTTCTGGTTTAACTCCTAATTTTAATGCTACACAAATAGCAGCAAGAGAATTATATACACTAAATCTACCTGGAATACAAACTTTTACTCTTTCATTTTTATCTCCTAATTTTACTTTAAAATCAGAGCCAGTATTGGCAATTGTAACATCTTTAGCTAATAAATCACAATGATTGTCAATTCCATAAGTTTTGATATCACATGTTGGAACTAATTTTTTTATTTTTACGGCATATAAATCGTCAGCATTGATAAAACCTGTTTTACACATAGTAAATAATTTCACTTTAGCTTGAAAATAGTCTTCCATATCAGGATGCTCTTTTTCACTAATATGATCTTCTGAAAAATTAGTAAAGACACCTATATCAAAATAACTTCCTGCCACTCTATTTAATTTTAAGCTTTGAGAAGATACCTCCATAATAACAGTATCTACTTTTTCTTCTGCCATTTTTGCAAATAATTGTTGTAATTCTAAGCTATCTGGCGTTGTTCTTTCATTATCTTTTATTTTCTTTTCTCCAATATAAGTTGCAATCGTTCCAATAAGTCCCACTTTTTGTCCTTGTTTTTCTAATAATGCTTTAATCATATAACTAGTAGTCGTTTTCCCTTTTGTTCCTGTAATCCCCACTAATTTAAATTTTTTAGATGGATTTCCATAAAAGTTGCATGCCATGATTGCCAACGCGTATCTAGTATCTGGTACTACAAGTAATGTAGTTTCATTTTTCAACGCAATTGATTTTAGGTCCATCCCTTCTTCCACCATAACAGCAGTTGCACCTTTTTCTATTGCCTGGTTCACAAATTGATGCCCATCTGCCTCAAATCCTTTGACTGCAACAAATAAGGTTCCCGACTCTATTTTTCTAGAGTCATTTTCTATTTTTGTAATATCTATATCTACATTTCCTTTTGCTTTTACTTTTTCCAACCCATTTAGTAGTTTTTTTAACTCCATAGTAAATTAATCTCCTTTACCCAATTTCACTTTTTTCATTATATAATTAATTTTATTTTTTGTACATAGTAAAAATGAAAAAAATCATGAATTTATCATGATTTTTCTAAGCGTCTTATTCTTTCATTACATTTCAGTAACTTCCGTAGTTTGCTCTTCTAATTCGGTTTCCTCATCTCTATTTTCGTCTAAGTATTCATTTTTAAATATTTTTCTTAATTTATTCATTTTATTTACAATTTCTTCTCCACTTTTCGGTATAATATTTCTTCTAGATTCTTGATTATAAATTTTTGCAATTGACTTAATATATTGAAAGTCTTCTCCATATTTAAATACAACATCCAAAATATCTTTTGATTTTCGATATCCTCTGTCAATTAGTCTATTGGTTAAACTACTATTGAAATAAAAATAGTCTTTCAATTTTTTGTCATCTTCAAATACAATTTCTATAATGGGAGCATCGATATCTAATTCCTCATACTGCTCACTTGCATGATCAAATCTTAAAATAAAAATCAAATCTAATTCTTCTCTTTCTAATGGAGCAATAGGAGTATTATCCAAAAAAGCACCATCTACATAATAATCTTCTTTTACTAGTATTGGATTATATAATCCCGGGACTGATATACTTGCTCTTAAAAAATCATTTTGAATTTTATTATCTTCGTTATTAACATTTTTATAGCACAAAGAAATATTGGGTACTTTGATATAATTAATATAGCATGGAGCAGAATTTTCCCCAATCACCTGTGACTGCATTCCCGCAATATAATCATAAATAATTTTTCTTTTATCTGCTTTTACGAAAAATTCTTTAGCAGATTTAAATTCTAGGTTTTGCCAAATATTTAGTACATATTCAAATTGATTATTAATAAAACCGTAAGCATTGATAGCACCAATAGATGCTCCACTTACTGCTTTTACATTTTTTATATCAATATATTCTAAAATGGCTTTACAGAATCCTACTTCATAAGCACCTTTTGCAAATCCACCTGAAAACACAATTCCAATTTTTAAATCTGATACTTTAGGATTCATTTTAATCCTTTTCCTCCTCTTTGTAATGCTTATATTATAACATATATGATTCATTTTATACTTATTATTCTAGTTGGATATTTTCGCTGTATTAAATTTTAGCATAAATTCATATTCCATGCAACCATTTTATATGGGATTTAAAAATTTTGTAATAAATAGTTTAATTCATTCTATTATTTCTTAATTTTATTTATAATAAATATCTACTTCTGTATCACTCAATATTTGTATTCCTGGCTTTGGAAGTTGTTCAACAACTATTGTTTCTTCTTCATTTACTTCTTCTTGAGATGGCACATTAACCTTTAACCCCAATTCTTTTAAAATGTTTTTCGCTTCTTGAATACTCTTTCCTCTTACATCTGGCATGGTTACATTTGTTCTGTCATCTTCTGTTTCTTGTTTTTGAATTTCTAGATATGGTAAAACCTCGCCAAATACTTGAGAACCAATTGGTGCTGCGACACCACCTCCTTGGTGTCCACCTTCTCCTGTCGGATTATATAATGTCACTAGCATCACTACTTGTGGGTCTTCAATTGGTGCTACACCAATAAAAGAAGTAACATATTTGTTTGTATTTACTCCATCTTCTGATGTTCCTGTTTTTCCTCCAATACGATATCCTTGAACTTTAGCATTTTTTCCTGTTCCTTCTGATACTACAGACTCCATCATGCTTAGTACCTTATTTGCTGTTTCCTCTGAAATAACCCTTCCTTTATTTTCTACAGGAATTTCTTCTATTTCTCCTGTTTCATTATTTATAATTTGCTTCACTATTCTTGGCTTTACCGCTTCTCCTCCATTGGCTATAGTAGACACTGCTTGCACCAATTGAAGAGGTGTGATTTTAAATCTCTGGCCAAAACTAATCGTAGCAAGTTCTATCGGTCCTGCTTTATTTTTCGCAATAAAAATACTTCCTGCTTCTCCTGGCAAATCTACTCCCGTTATACCAAGTAATCCAAATTTTTCTAAGTACCTAAAATAAGTTTCTACTCCTAATTTTTGCCCTAATCCTATAAAAACAGGATTGCAAGAATTCATAAGAGCATCTCTTAAACTCTCTGCACCATGTGGTCTATAATATCTCCAACATCGAATTCTTACACCAGCTACCTCTATGCCTCCTGTACAAGTAAATTCTCCTTCATTATCAGTATCTGTGATTCCCTCTTCTAATGCAGCAGATGCTGTAATTAATTTAAAAGTGGAACCAGGCTCATATGTGTCAGTTATCGCTCGATTTCTCCATATTTGCTGTAATTCTTTTGTCCTTTCTTCACTGCTTAGAGTATCCCAAATAGCTTTTAATTCTTCTGTATTTGGTTCAAATGGTTCATTCAAATTATAGTCTGGATAAGTCGCCATGGCTAAAATATCTCCTGTTTTAGGGTCCATCATAACCAAATTTCCTCCTCCAGTACATTCGTTATCAATACAGGCCTGTTTTAAATACTTTTCCGCAATAGATTGAATCGTCATATCAATAGATAACACAATATCCTTTCCATCTACAGCTGGTACATACTTTTCTCCTTCATTTTCTATATCTCCTCCTACTGCATCAATGACTTTTTCAATTCGCCCCATTGTTCCCTTTAATACATCATCAAATTTAGCTTCTAATCCATCTAATCCTTGATTATCTGTCCCACAAAATCCAATAACCTGAGATGCTAGCGTATTGTAAGGATAGTATCTCTTTGTATCTTCATCAATATTTACACCAGTTGTAATATTATTATCTTGCAACCATTTTCTCAATTCATCTGTTTTCTCCTTTTCCTGTTTTTTCACAATAGTTTCAATAGAGCTTTTCTTTTTCACTTTTTTTAATGTACTTTCATAATCTAATCCAAATATATTACTAAATGCTGTTGCCAATTTTTCCTTATCCTCTTCTTTAATATTCATTGGATTTACACTTACTGTTTCCACATTACTACTAACTGCCAAAGCTGTTTTCCCTGTGCTATCCCAAATAGTACCTCTCTTTGGATTAATATTTCGATCTAATGTTTGTTGTTGATAGGCTTTTGCTTCTAATTCTTCTCCCTGCACAAATTGAATCCAACCAATACGTCCCAATAGCAAGATACAAATTATACTTGATACATATAACAAGTTTTTCATCCTTCTTTTTCTACCAATATTAGTAGCAATCATTTTTCTCCTCCTTAAACAAACTTAATCTAGTTTTCTATCCAACAAAAAAAGATTAGGATAATCCTAATCTTTTAATATTTTATTTTATTCTTTATAGAATATACCTTTTATTTTCTCGAAGATACTACTAAAATCGTCTTGTTCTTCTTCCATAATAATTTCCTCTGTTGCAGGTTCTACATAATCTCTCTTTGGTAAATTAACATAGATTGTTTGTTTACTTGTTAGTTTCTGCATCCCCAATAAAACTTTAGCAGATTGTTCTATTTGATTCAAATTAATACTATTTTGAATACTTACATTTAATTGTTCATTTTGTTTTTCTAATTCAGATAATTGCGCTTTTGCATCTTGTACATCTGAAAATGTTTCATTAATCTGAGAGTTACGATAACAAATAGCATACAACACTGAAAACGCAAGCAAAACATATACTACTTTTTTTAATTTGCTTTTATTTTTCAGTTGTTTCTTTGGTTTATTTTTAATGGCAGTACTTTTTTTAGGATAAACTTGTTTTCTTACTTCGTATTCTGGTTCCAATTTTCTAGGGCTTGTTTCATATTGATATCGATTATATCTTGGTCTTGCCATTTGCTACGTTTCTCTCCTTTCTTATGTTTTTTCAAAAATTCTTAGTTTACTGCTTGCACTTCTTGAATTTTTTTGTAATTCTTCTTTTGATGGTTGAATTGGTTTCGGTGTTATGATGTTTCCTAATTTAGGGTGATTGCAAATACAGTATGGTAAATCTTTTGGGCATGTACATTTCCCAACAGAGTCCCTGAAGGCATTTTTTACAGCCCTATCTTCTAGAGAGTGAAATGTAATAATGCAAAGTCTTCCTTTTGGTTTCAAACAATGAATACAGTCAATTACTGTTTGATATAAAGGCTCTATTTCATTATTCACTTCTATTCTAATTGCTTGAAATGTTCTTTTCTCTGGATGCAATTCTTTTTTATTAGGAATTACATTTCTAACTACTTCTACCAATTCTTGTGTTGTTTCTAGTGGATGTTTTTTTCTTATTTCACATATATGTCTAGCAATTTGTCTAGATTTTTTTTCTTCTCCATATTCATATAAAATTCTGGCTAATTCCTCTTCTTTATAAGTATTTACTACTTCCTTAGCTGTTTTTTCCTGTGTTTTGTCCATTCTCATATCTAAAGGGCTATCCTCTATATAACTAAAACCTCTTGATTTCTCATCAATTTGATAAGAAGAAACCCCCAAATCCAATAATATTCCATCTACTTTTTCAATTTTCAATTCTTCTAAAATATTTCGAATTTGGTCATGATTATTATGAACATATATAACATTAGAATATTCTTCTAATTTCTTTTTTGCTACTTCAAGGGCTTCTAAATCCCTATCAATACCAATTAGTATTCCTTTTGTAGATAATCTTTTTAAAATTTCACTACTATGACCTGCTCCCCCGAAGTGTTCCATCTACGTAAATTCCATCTGGTTTGATATCTAATCCTTGTATACACTCTTGTAATAGCACAGGTATATGATAAAAAGGTTTCTTTTTTGCTTCCATTTTTCTTCTTTCTAAATAGCATTTAACAGTTGGCAAGTATTTCTATACCAACTGTCTCATGCTTCTTTGTATTATTTTATTTCTTTTGTGCTATTTCTTTTTCATCTTTAGTAAATTTTCTTATCTTTTGTGTTCTTCTTTTGTTAATCCATTTTCTTTTGTTCATTAAAATCTTTTGTTTGCTTTTTCTATTTGTTTATTATAATAATGTCTTTCGTTCTATTGGAAGGCGGATGTAATTACTTCCGCCTCAACCTTTGTACTTTTTTTCATTTTCTTTTGTATCTCAAATTTCTTTTGTTTTTTCAAATCTTTTGTATTCTATATAAACTTTTGCAAGTTATATAAGCCCTAGTTCTGACATATTTTCTGCAATTTCTTCTGCTGAAATATTTTCATTACTACTACATTGTTTCCATTTTTCTTTGTTCCAAATTTCTAATCTTGTTGTTAATCCTATGATAACAACATCTTTGTCTAGCCCTGCAAACTCTCTTAAATTATTGGCAATTAAAAATCTTCCTTGTTTATCAATTTCACACTCTGTTGCACCAGCTAGAAAGAATCTAGTGAAGTCTCTGGCATTCTTATTGGAAATTGGTAGTGCTTTTAATTTTCCTTCGAATATTTCCCATTCTGTTAAAGAATACACAAATAAACATCCATCTAGTCCTTTTGTTACAACAAACTTTTCTCCAAGTTCATCTCTTAGTTTAGATGGCATTATGAGTCTTCCTTTTTGATCTACAGAATGCTCATATTCACCAATTAGCACTTCTTTCACCTCTTTCCATTCTTAACCACTTTCCACCACTTCTCTCCACTTTGTAACAATTTTAATACACAAATTTTAAAAATGCAAGTATTTTTTGAAATTTTTTTTATTTTTTATCTTTTACTAGATAGGAGCAATTCTCTTTTATTTCGTCAAACAAAGATATATCAACAGAAAAGGAGATTTTAATAACTTTTGCAAGGTTATTAAAATCTCCTTCCCTATTAGCACTGTTTTACCATATTGAAATTTGTTTTTCTTCCACTTTTATTTTCTTCTTAAAGTCTACTCTGCCTGTAAAATCCAGTCCAGCTTTTTTGGCATTTTTATGCTGAAATTCTCTTTTTATATAGTATAGCTTACCATCTTTTATAAATTTTGCACCAGTTTGTTTAAAAGTAAATGTAATATTGTTTTCCATACATTGTTGCCTGATTTCTTGTACCCAGTCAAATTTGCATACTCTAGCTTCTTCGCCAGATTCTCCTCCGCATATAATCTCTTCCACCCATTCTCCTAAGTATGGTCTTAAATTTATTTTTTCTAATAGTGGCTCACAAATGATTCCTTTATGTTTAATAGGTAATTTTTGAAAAATTGGTAAACGATAATCTGCTCTGTCTTGATTTTCACAAGTTACATATATACTAACATTTTCATATCCGTTTTTCCAATCATCTGGTAAACTTATCCAGAATCGATCAATTCTTTTGGTTATGATTAAAAAATCCAAGTCCATTCTTTGTTTTATAATGTTCCACGCTTCTTTTCTCCATTCGTCTGCTTCTTCTACAAAAAAATCCGAACTAAAACAAGTATATACCGTTTCACCTTCAGGTATTTTATATGCGCCCTTTTTGCTTCGTTTTATTGGTAAATTAAAATCTTGATTTTTCACCACAACGCTACTATCCCTGTTATGTTTTTGGTCAATTCGATATACATAACAGTTTTGACACCCACTACTTAATTTATGGCATCCATGCCACGGATTCCATGTTGGCATTGCTTATCTTTCAATCTCCTTTACTAGTTCTTGGTATGCTTCTTCTGCCATATATGATTTTACTTTGTCATTCTTTTTATGCCTATTTAACATCCATACATGCACTGCATCTTTTGTTTCTCTAATATCTAATGTAATTCCTTGCTGTTTTGCTCTTTCTTCTAATACGTGGACATCTGGATTTAAAATATCTTTTGTTCCTGTAAAAATAACAACGTTTTCTAATTTATCTAATGGCCCTAAAATAGGATTCACAAGATAATCATCCATTCCGTTTTCGCCAGCATAAGCAATACCTGCTGCTTTTAAAATATATTGATTTAAAACAGGGTCCACTTTTTGTACTTCTTGTATTTGAGGATTTTCCATTGTCACATCTAACCAGGGAGAAAGTAAAATTAATTTGTCTGGTTGCTCTCCCCCTTTTTCTCCAATTTTCTGACACATTGCTAGTCCCATTCCTCCTCCAGAAGATTCCCCTATTACAATCAATTCCTTGTCTCCTATGTAGTTTTGTATGTCTTCATAGAGTGGTATTAGCATATTAAACACATCTGTATATTGATATTTTGGGGTTAACGGATAATCTGGTGCAATAATAATGCATCCTAAGTCTTTTACTAGGTCTTCTAATAACTGCCAATGTTCATCATGTAATTCTGTTACATAGGCTCCTCCATGAATATAAAAAATAATAAAATCATTTTTTATTTCTTCTTTTGGAATTAAAGCAAAAACGGAATTTCCTTTATAAGGATATTCTTTTAATTCATAAATTTCGGATTCTTCTTTTGGTAAAATGGCTGTTCTATTGATATAAAACAAATAAATAATGGCTGCTATTAACAAAATAATGATAATACACATTAAAATCAATGCTACTTTTAATGCTCTCATATATGGAATCTCCTTACAATTTCTGTTTTCATTTCTTTTCCAACAAAGCAAATAATGAGTGTTAATGCTACAATAGTTGTGATAGAAGATATTACAGTTGGTATTGTAGATGTCAATTTTCCCATAAATAACAATATCACTGGAATCATACTTACCACTAAAATAATAAGATGATAAATAATGTATTTTATGTATTTCTTTCTCATTACTATAAATAAACAAGTTAAAGTTACATTAGCAACTGTTACAATCACGGGAATTCCCCACGTAATAGACCAATTACGATATCCAATCGTATAATCAATAATCACCAAAAGCAAAGATGTACAAATGGTTTGCAACATAACATGTGATGCAATATTTACATTTTTCTTAATAGAATACAAAGTAGTTACCCAAGTATAAAGAATACCTATTATAGATAAGATGCTCCAATGAAAAGGAGGCTTTGTCAAGAAATCTATCAAAACACATGTAAATATTGCTAAAAGAGAAAGTCCTAATAATATTTTTATAGTAATATTATCTTTTTTTCTATCTCCTATTAATGGATATTGCCTTTCTTTTTTACCGTGATACACTCCATTTGTTTCTGTTTTTATTTTAATTTTTTCTTTTTTTAATGGGCTTAAAAATTTTTCTTCTATTTCTTGATCTGCCAAAATAGAAGTAAAAGTAAATACTAAACTATCTTCATAAGAACATAGGGAGCACTTTATTTTTTCGGCTTTTTCTGGTGCCAATAATATACTAAAATTTTCTATATATGGTCTATATTCTGGCAATACACTAATTTTTCCAATATTGCTAAAAGTAGTTGTTGTATATTTCCTAATTTCAATATAACTTAACTTAATTAAAATATTTTTTAATATTAGTGGAATGATTTTTACAAAAAAATTAACTCCTAATGAAACATTTTGACTCATAGTTTTTAAAATTTCTTCTTTTTGTAATTTCTTTTGGAATTCTTCCTTTACTATTTCTAGAATTTCTTCAAAGCTTTTTTCTTTTCTCATATCAATAGATACTGTTATATAAGAAAAGAAATTAGATGTCGTTGTAGAATAAAAATATTTTTTTAGGTTTACAGGTATACAAATTTTTATTCTCTTTTTGCCTTTGTGTTTTTTATAATTTCCATGATAAATCCCATAAATAATCATTGCAGTAAAATATTCAGTAAGAGTAATTCCCTTTTTTCTACACAGTTTAATTACAGGTTTTAATTCTATTTCATCATGTGTCACTCCAATAGCATATAGAGGTAACTTTTCTCCCTTTAAAATATATGCTTTTTTATCATCTCGATTTCTTGGAAGATGTTTTTGATAATTTTTTAAATAGCTGTCTTCTGTATTTTTTCGGTCTACATTCTCTGTAATGTTTAATTCTTTCTCTGGGAATTGATTTGGATGCGCTAATTCTAGATAGCGATATAAAATAGCTCTTAAAAATTCAGTTGCTCCATTCCCATCCGTCAAAGAATGGAACATATCTAAATTTATTTTATTTTCATAATAAGTTACTTTAAATAAATAATCATGATTACTTACAGGCTCTATATATTTACAAGGATAATTATTTTCTTTTTCCACAATTGGATTCTTAGGATTATGCTCTAAATAATACCAAAAAAAGCCTTTTTTTAGTTTTACTTTATAGGAGATAAAATAATTCAAAACCACTTCTACTGCATGTTGTAAAATTTCTGGTTGGATTTTTTCTTTTAATGTTGCAGATATCCTGAAAACAGAGCTGAATTTTTTATTGGATATGACTGGAAAAATTTTAGCAGAATTATCCAATCTCCTCCATTTTAATAATCTACTTTCTCTCATAAATTCCTCTCTTATCATTCTTGTGCTTAAGTGTATCATATTATTTTATTCTTGTCTATAGATTTTAAACATTTGTTTCTATAATAAATCCACTTTCTTTTAATCTATTGTTGTTGATGTTCTTCCTGTTCCTACTACATCTTCTTGTAAAGAGCGCCATGTGTTACAACCAACGATACCATCTGCTGAAAGTCCTCTACTTCTTTGGTAAGATGTAACTGCATTTTTTGTTTGTGTCCCAAAAATGCCATCTAATCCACCTGTTCTAAATCCTAATGTATTTAGGTCATCCTGTGCAATTAGAACATAATTACTTATACTTCTCTGTCTTAATAATGGATATCCAGCTGTTCCACACGCAGGACTTCCAAAACGTTTATCAAAATGAACCCAAGTTGGTGTTAAATAAGCGGGCTCTACATAGGACCACATATCAGAAGATATTGCTAAATTTCTCATTCGATTTCTTTCTGCATTTGTTAATCTCTGCCCAACATCAAAAGCCACTCCCGCATAATGTTGTGACTGATTTCCATGCCCACCTTCCCAAGGTCTTTTGAATGCAAAACCACCTGGTATACTACTTCCATAAAGATAACGAAAACTATTCCATGTTTGCATTGTTCTTTTTGTTGTCCCTAAAGTAGGGCTATTACTAGAGCCTCTAAATTTTCCTACTGTTAATGTTCTATTTGTATTATAGGGCATTGCCTAGATTTCTTCTCTGTAATACGTCTCCATCCTATCACTGTCATTATTAAAAACGATAATTTTTGCCATAAAAATCCCTCCTGCCTTATTATATGATGCAAGTATTTTTTTGGTGTATATAAGAAAAGTAATTTCGTCTTTTGTAGCAGATTGCTTTGAAAAAATCTTACGATTTTTCCGAAACAATAAAAATACTGATTTGAAAATCCAAATCAGCATTTATCTTTATTTTATTCAAAACAATTTATAATTTCTTCTAATTGTCCTTCAGCTGTTGTTGTAATAATGATACCAATAATATAATCTCCTTCTGCTTTTACATAATAGTATTGCTCAATTTCATAATCTGCAACAGTAGCTGTTAAAGTTTCATATTCTTGCCCAGCAATTTGTGCTGTAGTTGGTTCACTTACTTCATATGAAATCGTTTCTACCCTCTCTAGTTGTTGTTTTACACTTGTTAAATAATATTCTGGTGTTACTGTTAAAACAGGTTTTTCTATTGTTACCATGATATTAGCTCCTGTAGATGGATTATTTGCAGCCATACCATATACTGTATTTCCTTCTGAAAGTTCTGCTAATTGTTGTTGTTCATCATTTAGCAATTCTGTTCCCGCATTCATCAACTCTGCAATTTCTTCATCTGTAGCTTTTACCCAATCTTGTGGTAAATTAAATTTGATCTTAGCAAAATCATTTACATATTGATTTTCAATCCATTCTCCTCTTGAAAAATTACTTTCTGTATTCTCTGACGTTTCCGTATTTTCTGTATTTTGTTGGGGTTGTTGTGTGTTTTCTTCTTTTCCACATCCTGCTAATGAAAATACCATAATAAATAATAAGCTAGCAATACATAAAATTTTTAAATTTCTTTTCATTTTATTTCCTCCTTCTTAAACATGGTTGTGTAAACTAAAATCAATATTTATTTACTAACAACCTTGATTTTTCAAGGTTTATATCATTTTTTTGTAACAAAAAATGATACCCCCTCTTTTTATGGTATAATTGAATTGTTCACGAAACAAATATCCCATAAAGGAGTGGTGTATCATGTATACAATTATACCTCTTTTACTAGCTCATATTCAAGAGCTAAATAAACAAATTTCATTTTTGTTCAAATTTATTGTTAAAAATATACCTTTGAACATCGAGAAATCTAAAGATAACTCTTTATTTTCTCCTAAATACAATAAACTTAAAGTTGATAAGTTGCCTACTATTCACGTTCCTGAGAAAAAAGATTACAAGCAACTTTTAGAATTATATCTTAAAGAACACAACAAGCCTTTAAAGCCTATTAAATCTCGTGGTAAGAATCCTGTTCCTGAAGATGTTCATTGTCCTTGTTGTAATGCTCCTCATGATTATATCTACGACAACACTGGTGGTCGTGGTCAGTTTTGGTGCAAAGTTTGTGATACTCACTTTAATCGCCAAAATTATGTTGATAATCCTATTGAACTTCATTGTCCTCATTGCAGTGGTGCTCTTTCACTTGAGAAAAAACGTAAATTATTCAACATTCATAAATGCAGAAACAACAATTGCTCTTATTATCAATCTTCTTTAAAATCTTTATCTAAAGAACAGCTTGAAGAATACAAGTCTAACCCTGAAAAATTTAAGCTTCATTACATTTACCGTGAATTTAAAATCAATTTCTTTAAGATTGATTTGTATTCTTTACCTAAACATGCTTCTAGCCTTATTTTTCGTAAGTTTTCTCCTCATGTTATGGGCTTATGTCTTACTTATCTTGTTAATTGCGGTATGTCTACTCGCGCTACTTCTCGTGTTATGCATGAAGTTCATGGTGTAAAAATTTCTCATACTCAAATTGCTAATTATGCTACTACTGCCGCATATTGTGTTAAACCTTTTGTAGATTCTTTTGATTACAAACCTACTAATTATTTAGCTGCTGATGAAACTTATACCAAAGTTAAAGGCATTAAACATTATGTCTGGTTTATTATGGATGCCATCAGAAAATCTATCATTGGTTACAGAACCTCTGATTCTCGTGATACTGTTCCTTGTATCCTCGCTATGCGTATGGCATTTGATAAATTCAAAAAATTTCCTGGTAAAGCTCTTAAATTCGTTGCTGATGGTTTTACTGCCTATCAATTAGCTAGACAACAATTTGCTCTCCATGATATGGATTTTGACGTCACTCAAGTTACTGGCTTAACTAATGATGATGAGGTCTCTAAGGAGTATCGTTGGCTTAAACAGAACATTGAAAGACTTAATCGTACTTTCAAATTTTCTTACAGAGTTACAAACGGTTATGGCTCTAATGAAGGAGCTTCTACTCATCTTGCACTTTTTGTCGCTTACTACAATTTCTTACGTCCTCATCCTTACAACTACTGGAGACCTTTGAATGAGGTTAAAGAGCTTGAAAAAGCTGAGCTTATGCCTGCTAAGTGGCAAATATTAATTGAACTTTCTCAACAGTTAATCATAAATCAACAAAAAACTTAATTTTCTGCAACTTCATACTTTATCTTACTTCGGCTTAATCAACTTACAACGTATTGGTAAATGCTTTGTCAAATGTATTTACTCCTTGCAAGTGACCACTTGACAAAACATTTATCAATATCGTTAAAATTGTTTAGCCTGAAGTATTGTTTCTGATGTTTTTTTTCGTATATTTTTAACTTTTCAATGTGCTTTTTTACAATTTCTGGATAATGTTTTCATATTCTATTTTTTCATAGATTACTTTACACTATCTT
>CALXQB010000024.1 GCA_944390445.1 uncultured Clostridia bacterium
ATCTTCTTTATGTGTTACAATTTCATTTAATCCTCCTACATCCGATACTACAGTTGGTACTCCTGCAAGCATTGCCTCCAATGCTACAATTCCAAATGGTTCATATGTGCTTGGGAAAACCGAAATATCCGCACATTTATACATTTTTACAACTTGTTTTGAACTTAAGTATCCGGTAAAATAAACTTTATTACCAATTCCCATAGAGTTTACTTGATTACGTAGTTCATCCATCATGCCACCTTTACCAGCTACAATCAATTTAGCATCATGATAATTCTGTAATATTTTTGGCATTGCTGATATTAAATGTTGTACACCCTTTTCATAAACAAGCCTACCCATAAATAAAATTATTTTTTCATTATCTGCTGCATATTGTCTTCTAAATTCGTAGTCTCTTTCTACTCCTGTAAAATTTGTTAAGTTAATTCCATTTGGTACAACATTGATTTTTTCAAAAGGTAGGCCAAATAATCTTTGTAAGTCACCTTTCATAAAGTTACTGTTTACAATTACTTCTGATGCTTCATAAGTTAACATCCATTCTGTATCATTAATATATCTTTGTACTTCATCATGGATGCCGCTATTTCTTCCTGCTTCAGTTGCATGTATTGTAGCAACAAGTGGTGTACCATACGAATTTTTTAAAGTTTTTGCGGCATAAGCAACTAACCAATCATGTGCATGGATAACATCAAAATTTCCTTCCTTAGCAATAATTTCATTTGCTTTTGCAATTAAATTAAAATTTAATTGCATAATCCAGTCAATAAAATTATTAGGATTAATCATAAAGTTATCTACTCGATAAACTTTTACTCCTTTGTCATCTTCAAAATAAGGCAAGTCTCCCTCTCTGTATGTTACAACATAAATTTCATGTCCATCTTTAATTAATCTTTTAGACAAGTCATGTACAACTCTTGCAATTCCCCCAACAATTCTTGGTGGATATTCCCATGTTAACATCAAAATTTTCATTCGTGGTACCCCCTACAATAATTATCCTTTGCATTTCTATCATTTTCTCTTGTATATTGTATAGGATAATATTCCAAAAGTAAACAAAAACCACAAAAATTTTTAAAAATTTTTGTGATTTTTTAGTAAGGTTGTTAAATGATGATTTGTTAACTTAGAAATCTACAACATTCTGCTTTTTTATTGCATAGGAAAAATCATCAGATTTTTCCGAAGTATCAAGGTTAAGTTACCTATGTTTTGTGCGATTGCGAAGCAATCTGTACATGTGGCGAAGCCACTTTTCTTATCTTAATTTTTCTGAAGCACGGGCGATTAAAATCGCCCCTACAATTTTGTAAAGTCTTTGAAGCGGGTCAGAGAAATTAACATAAGTTGAGTAATTCAGAATCACAATAACTTATTCTAAAAACTTTTTGGCACTTCGTATCATCTTCCTATTGCAAAACACTGTCATCATTCACATGCATAGCAAAATAAGGAACATTTTTATCTTCTTCTTTTAAGAATAACACAAATTGTTCGGTTAATAAGAACTCTCTTTCATCTGCTATCACATCTTCCATGGCATATGATTTTGTTCTTTCTTGTAATTCTGCTTCACTTATGATCTTTCCACCTGTTTTATCTAAAGAGAATTCAACCGTTTGAATTGCCTTTTCTATATGCCATGTAGAACCTTGTATCTCTTTATCACATAACTCATCATAGTTTATTTGAGTGCTTATATTAATATTTGGTATTTTTAATATTTTATCATATTGGGTATATCTTTTGCTTCCTGTATAAGATTTCTCTTTCTCTAATATCTTTTGATACATTTCTTCAAAAGAAGTATTATTGTCTGTTCGATACAAAATAACTTCTTCTTTCTCATTTGTCTTTAATCTAATAGCAAATTCATTTTTGTTATCATAAAATAATATTTCTACATTGCTCCATACGCTTTCGTCTGTGTCATCGTTAATTCCATAATAAGTTACAGGTTGCTCTCCTCCTGCGAAATTTCCTTTTCCTAAATCCGTAAATTCTACCGGAAAAGTAAATTCTTTTTTTAGCATAGCATATAATAAACAAACATTAGAATTTGGAGTAAAATCAATATCATCTAGTGTAATACTTTGTATCCCAAATTTTTCTTTTATTTCCGTTTCTATTTTTTCTTTTAATCCTGGTACCATCTCTGAAACAATTTTATAGTAAGATTCTTCAGAAATATCACCTACTGTAAATTTTTGTTGATTTAAACTTTCTGCCAAGGGAGAGTATTCTTTAAAAACAATTGGTTTCTTCCCCATTTTTTCCATAGCATCATTCCATACCAATTGAAATGTTCCGCACCATATTTGATTTCCATCCGTTGCTGCAATATCTTCCGAATAGTTTGCATTTAATTGTGCATTCTGATAAGCTTTAAATCCTGCATAAGTTAAACTTGCTGTAATACAAATACAAATAAGAAATATAGCTGCCATTTTAAGCAGAGAAACTTTCTTTTTTCGGTAGATTCTTTCATGATAAAAATTATCATTTTTGGTTATATTGTCATATTTTTCATAAATTCCTTTGATAAATTCTTTCTCATTCTTCATATGGTATCTCCTCCCTTCTAGTAATTTTTTGTAGTGCTTTTCTAGCACGATGAATTAAAACCTTTACCTGTGGCATTGACTTATCTAATATTTTGCTAATTTCCTTATAAGACAAGTCTTCTAAATCTGCCAAGTAGATAGCAGATTGATATTCTGGTTTTAATTTTTTTATATTTTCTTTTAAACTTTCTATGGTTTCTTTTTGAAAAATTTCTTCTTCAATATCTTGCATATCATAATATTCATCTGTTAGTCTAATGATCCTTTTTTCTCTTTTTAAATAATTCCAAGCTCTACATTTTGCGATCGTATAAAGATATGTTTTTAAAGAATATTTAAAATCATATTCTTTTTTATTTACTAAAATATATACAAAGGTATCTTGTGCTAAATCTTCTGCAATTTCTATTGTTTTCACATAACGAGCAATAAAATAAATTAACTTATCTTTATAACGTACTACAATCTCTTCAAATGCCTCTTTGTTTCCTAGTAAAAATTCCCTATATAGTTCTACATCTGTTTTCTCATTTATCATAGTAGCCTCCTAATTCTTAAGAGATGGCCATAGAAATCACTTCAATTTTCCATTCTCCATTTTCATATGTTGCTTTATATTCTGGCCAAATAGCTGCTAATCCACCACGATATTTTCCTAACATAATTTCAATACTATCTTCAGTTACATTTTCAATATCTCTTACATAAATACAAATTCCATCTATCCCACCAGGGAATTCTTCATGAAATAGTCCTTCGTTTTCTAAGTCATCCATAGATTTATTTACAACATTAGAATGATATTTTTTACAATCATTCATAATTGTTTCAATTTCCTCTTCTGATAAAGAATAATAAGTTTCATATTTTTCTTGGGAATCTTTATCTACTTCTCCTTTTGGTTTAGCAATGGATTCAAAATCAATTGCAAGATATTCCATTTCATAATTTAAAGCTTCATCTCTTTGCATAATATCCTCTAATAATTTCATCCACAATTTTTCGTTTTTGGAATAAGTTTTCTCTTCACTTTTGGTTGGTTCCACTGGTATTGTAGGATAGGTTTGTTTTTGTGGTAGATTTTCTATATTTGTTTTATGATGATATATTATACTAAATCCTAATACACCTATAAAAAGTAAGATTATAATTCCTAATACAATCAAAATCTTTTTCATTCATACCATCCCTTTCTTCTATCCTTAATACCATTAAAAATTCAAAAAGTTACACTAAAACTCCCATTTTGGTAAATATTCTTCTTCCTGCATTCCTAATTCTTGAAAATAGCCATTTTTAAAGTTTAAAAAATAAACATATTTTTCTATTTCTTTATATTCCTTTATTGTTAATTTTCGATTCAATTTTTCTATTTTATTAGCTAAATAGGTAGGGAAATATTGTGCCATTATACTAACATATGTATCATCTTTTAAGTTTTCTTTCATCCATTTAAGCACATATTTAGAATTATATAAATAATTTGGTAATATTAAATGACGTACCATTAATCCTTTTTCCATAATTCCTTCTTCATTTATTTTTACCTCTTTTACCTGTTCTTGGATTTTTAAAATACATTTTTTGGCTATTTCAAAATAATGATCTACTCCAGAATATTTTTTTGCTAGATTGTTGGATGCATATTTTAAATCAGGAAGATAGACATCTACGTAGTCTTTTATGAGTTCTATTGTTTCTTCTTTTTCATATCCATTTGTATTATATACAATTGGAATATGAAGTCCTTTTTGCCTTGCTATTTGTAATGCCTCTATTATCTGGTATACATAAATTGTTGGACTAACTAGGTTAATATTATGAACTCCTTTTTCTTGTAGCATTAAAAAAGTATCACTAAGTTCTTCTATCGTAATTTCTTTTCCTCTTCCTTGTTGGCTTATTTCATAATTTTGGCAAAATTTGCATTTTAAATTACAGTTTGAAAAGAACACTGTTCCAGAACCTCTTGTTCCACTAATACATGGTTCTTCAAACTTATGAATAGAAGCTAATGCAATTTTTACATTAGCTCCTCCACCACACATTCCTATTTTATTTTCTAATCGATTTCCTCCACATTCTCTTGGGCATAATTTACATTTTTCAAGTTTTTCTATCATTTCTCCCTCTCTTTTCTACTTTAAAAAATTCCTATAACTTCTCCATTTTCATCAATATCTATTTTTTCTGCAGCAGGTTCTTTTGGTAGCCCTGGCATAGTAAAAATATTTCCTGTAAGTACTACAACAAATTCAGCACCTGTTTTTAATATCACATCTTTTACATGGATCACAAAAGGATCATCACAAATTAAATTTTTTTCGTCATCTGAAAAAGAATACTGTGTTTTAGCAATACATACAGGTAATTTACCATATCCCATTTCTTCTATTTTTCGTATTTTCTCAATTGCTTGTTCTGTATATTCTACATCAACAGCTCCATATATTTCTTTTGCTACTTTCCCAATTTTCTCTGTGATACTATCTTCTAAAGGATAAATAAAATCAAATTTATCTTCTTTTTCTGCTAATGCTATGACCTTTTTTGCTAAATCTGTTGCTCCTTCTCCACCTTTTGCCCATACTTCGGCTAAACTTAAGTCTATCTCTTTTTCTTCTAATTTTGTTTTTAATAGACTGATTTCTCTTTCTGTATCCTGTTTAAAACGATTCACTGCCACAATAATGTTTAATCCAAATTTCTGCTTTATATTTTCAACATGTTTTAGAAGATTATGAATTCCTTTTTCTAAAGCTGGCAGATTTTCTTCCATTACTTCTTCTTTTGATGCTCCTCCATGATATTTTAATGCTCTTATTGTTGCCACGCAAACAACAGCATCAGGTTTTAAGTTAGCTGTTCTACATTTAATATCTAGAAATTTTTCTGCTCCTAAATCTGCACCAAATCCAGCTTCTGTCACCGTATATTCTCCCAATTTTAAAGCTAGTTTTGTTGCTAGAATACTATTACATCCATGGGCGATATTGGCAAATGGCCCTCCATGGATAATAGCTGGAGTATGTTCTAATGTTTGCACTAAATTAGGTTGAAAGGCATCTTTTAATAACACTGTTAAGCTACCTTCTGCTTTTAAGTCTCTTACGGTAATAGGTTTATCTTCTTCATTATATCCTATAATGATATTCCCTAATCTTCTTTTCAAATCAGCTAAGTCTTTACTTAAGCAAAAGACTGCCATAATTTCGGAAGCAACAGAAATATCAAACCCATCTTCACGATTTGCTCCTTTTTTGGCGTAGGATAATCCTACTTCCACTTTACGCAATGCTCTATCATTTAAATCTACGCATCTCTTCCATACTATTTTTTTAAACCTAAGTTCATTTCCAAAATATAAGTGGTTATCTATCATGGCTGATAATAAATTATTGGCTGAAGTAATAGCATGAATATCTCCTGTAAAGTGTAAATTGATATCTTCCATAGGTGCTACTTGTGCATAGCCTCCCCCTGTCGCCCCACCTTTTAATCCGAATACTGGACCTAAAGATGGTTCTCTTAATGCTAGTATAGATTTTTTTCCTAATTTTGCTAACCCATCTGCTAATCCAATAGAAATTGTTGTTTTTCCTTCTCCATACGGTGTAGGATTAATAGCTGTTACCAAGATTAATTTTCCATCCTTTTTTCCTTTTAAACGTGCATATGTCTTATTGGTAACTTTGGCTTTATATTTCCCATAAGGTTCTATTTCATCTTCTTGAATCCCTATTTTTTTTGCAATGTCTGTTATGTTCTCTAACTTAGTCTTTCTAGCAATTTCGATATCTTCCATATTCTACCCCCTTTATTCACTATTCATTTTATTAAAGCATTAATCCTGTTGCAATTCCAATAATAGCTCCTACAATTACTTGTGTTGGAGTATGTCCTAATACTTCTACTAATTTTTCTTGTACTTCTTCCATCTTTAGTCCTGGTGTTTCAATAATTTTATTTAGTAATTTTGCTTGTTTTCCTGCCGCTCTTCTTACACCAGCCGCATCATACATAACAACAAAAGCAAAAATGACAGAAAGGGCAAAAAGAGGTGTATCTACTCCTTCATTCTTTCCAATCAATGTTGCTAAACTGGTAACAACGGCAGCATGAGAGCTGGGCATTCCACCAGCTCCTAGTATTCTTTTAAAATTAAATCTTTTGGTTGTAACTAAGTCCCAAATCACTTTAAATAGTTGAATACCTAGCCATAACGAAAATGGTATGTAAATATACTTGTTTGTAACAAATTCCAGCAAATAATTCATATTAATCCCCTTTATCCTTCTGATTGTACAAAGTTTTCTTCTTTCAATTGTCCTTCATTCTCTATCAAAATTGTAATTCTTTTTTCTGATTTTTCTAGTATTTCATTTGCTTTTTTGGATAATTCCATTCCTAATTCAAATTTTTTTACTGCATCTTCTAAATTTAAATCTCCTTTTTCTAATTCAGAAGTAACTTCTTCTAGTTGTTTCATAATTTCTTCAAAACTAATTTCTTTTTCTTCCATATGTTTCCTTCCTCTATATTTTATTTTCGAATTGTGAAAGTACCTGTGTTTATATCTACATCATACCAATAGCGAATTGTTGTATCACTCTTGTTTCTAACACCTACAATATGTTTACCTTCTGAATTGACACCATCATAGCTAAAATAAACAGAATCATCTTCTCCCCAATCTTCTTTCACAATTTCAATTGCCTTTGTTTTTGGGTCTGTTATATTGCTTTCTTCTGAGCCACTCACTTCTTCAGATGATTCATTTTCTTCTGGTGTACTTGTGTTTTCCTCTAAAGTATTGGCCGTATTTTCAGTATTTTCCACATTTTCTACAGTTTGATTTGTATTTTCGTTTCCAATTGTAGTATTTGTTTGAGTGTTCATATTTTCTCTATTTTCCATGTTTTCAGATACTTTTCTATTTGCTTGGAAAATAAAAAATAAGGCTAAAGCAACAACGGCAATGACTAATATAAACATAATTACTTTTGTTTTCTTTTTCATTTTTATTACTCCTTTTAATATATTGTTAGTAATTTCTCCGAAGAGTGGTCGATTAAAATCGCCCATACTATTTTCAAAAATTATTTTCTATCATAATATCTTTGCTTCTTTTTCTCCATCATAAAATTTCAATTGCACTTTATCTTCTTTTTGTAATAGTTTTGCGCTATTTACAATTGTATTTTCTTTCTGTGTTATTGTATATCCTCTCATTAAGGTATGTAATGGACTTAATGTTTCTAATTTTGCAATGATATTGGTAAAATGATTTCTTTGATCTTTTATTTCTTTTTGCATTTCATTTTGTAACCTTTTTAATAAAGTATCTAATTTTAAGTAAGAATCATTTATTGGTTGAAGCGGATTTGTATATACTCTAGAATGCATACATTTTTCATATCGTAATCTCATTACATCTATTTTATTTTTTAGTAAATGTTTTAATTGATTTTTATTATTTTCTATTTTATTTTCCCATTGATTAATATCGGCAACAGCTAGTTCTGCTGCTGCAGACGGTGTAGGAGCCCTTAAATCTGCTACAAAGTCCGCAATGGTAAAATCTGTTTCATGTCCTACTGCAGATATAATAGGTATTTTCGATCCGGCGATTGCCCTTGCAACAATTTCTTCATTAAATGGCCATAAATCCTCTAATGATCCTCCTCCTCGAGCTATAATAATAACATCAGCTAAATTCTGTTCATTCATCGTTAAGATAGCTTCTGCAATTTTCTCGGCTGCACCTTCTCCTTGTACAGGGACTGGTAATAACCTTAAATAAACATTTGGATTTCTTCTTGTACTAACATTAATAATATCACGAATAACAGAACCTGTTCTTGAAGTAAGAACTCCTATTATTTTTGGCATAATAGGAATTTTCTTTTTTCTCTCTTGAGCAAATAGACCTTCTTTTTCTAATTTAGCTTTTAAACGTTCAAATTCTTCATGAAGATTTCCCATTCCATCTTCCTGCATAGCTTTACAATAAATTTGGTAAACGCCATCTCTTTCAAAAACAGAAACACTTCCTAGTACAAGGACCTTCATGCCATCTTTGGGCATAAATTTTAAAGTAGCAGTGGATGTCTTGAACATAACACATTTTATTAAAGAATTTTCATCTTTTAAAGTAAAATACATATGTCCTGAATAATGATTTTTAAAATTAGATATTTCTCCTCTTACAAAAACACTATTTAAAAATTCATCATCTGCTACTTTATTTTTCATATATCTATTTAGTTCACTAACTGTTATTGGTTCTATTTTCATCTGGATTTTCTCCTACAACACTTGCTAAAATTCCATTAACAAAAACAGAAGATGTATCATCTCCATATTTTTTTGAAAGTTCTACTGCTTCATTAATGACTACTTTAAAAGGTGTTTCTGTATATGTTAGTTCATAAATGGCTAATTTTAAAATTACTAAATTTATTTTAGAAATTCTTTCTAATTTCCATTCTGGTTTTAAATATTTTTTTATTTTTTCTAAAATTTCCGAATTATTTTTACTAACACCTTTTGTAACATCCATAATATAATTTTTAGCATCTATCTCTTGTATTTTATTTTCTGCTAAATATAAATCCACTTGTTCCTCTAAAAAGTCTTTTTGCATTTCTTGTGCAAATAAAACTTGAAAAGCAGATTCCCTTATTGCTGACATATTCATTTTTATGTTCCTCCATATTTTGTCCATATACTATCATTAAAGTCTATCAATAAAGTTTTTTAATTTTTCTTTTACATCTACTTTATTTCTTTGTATATAGTTTCCAATAAATATTCCAATAAATATTACTACAATGGCAATAAACAATTTATGTAGTCCTGTTAGTAAGACTAAAATCGCTATAACTCCCCCAATGATTGCTCCAGAATATTGAGTCATAAAATTTTTAAATCCATCCATAGTTATTATCATTCCTTTCTCAAGGCACGAATCAGGTTGAAAAATAAATATTTTCAACCTTTCACCTCTATTCTTGAGAGTTTACCTTATTTGCCGTAATATTTTTTATTTTAATATTAATTTCTTTTACATCTAAGTCTAAAGACTTTTTAATAGCATCTTTAATTCTATTTTGTAAATTAATAGATAAATCCTTTATCACTGCTTCAGGATGTACAAATAAAGTAACATCAATTTTTACGTTATTCTCTTTATCAAGAATTACCTTACTTACAATATTTTCTGCACTGTCAAATCCCTTTACTACACTATTTGTTAAATTTTCTATGGTATCTTTTGAAATTAAAAGTTTACCACTGTCATTTTCTAGCATAATTCCATCTCTCATGCCTTCTTTATCTTTAGAGCTTGTATCAAAGAAAATACACTTAATAGAAAGTAAAATGAATATAACAGATAGTGCAAGCAATATATTGGATACTACAGGTGTATTAAGTATATATTCAAAAGCACTTGTAACTAATTCAATATCAATCCATCTAAATATAATAAATAACATTAGTATAGAAATTATTAAAATTAAGCATGAAAATATTGCTAAAGTAACTCTTTCCACTGTTTTCATATTTATTCCTCCGTTTCTAGTACTCTTTTTTAGGCATTATTGTTTGTCTCTGTCTTATCTTCATTATTAGTAGAAACTCCTTGCACATGTACATTAACACCTACTACTTTTAGTCCTGTCATTGTTTCTACAGCTTTTTTTACTCTATTTTGTATTTCAAATGCAACATCTGGAATTCTTGAACCATATTCTACAATAATATTCACATCTATTCTGGTTTCTTTTTCTCCTACATCTACTTTAATTCCTTTTGCTAAATTCTTCTTTCCGCTTAATACTTCTGTAATCCCTCCTGCAAAGCCTCCACTCATACCTGCAACACCAGGCACTTCTGCTACTGCAACACCAGCAATTACAGCTACAACATCATCTGCGATTTGAATACCGTTTGTATCTTGTGTTTCGGTATTTTCAATTACTCCTTCTATATTTTGTGTTTCATTTTGTTCCATATTTTCATTTTCCATATTTCATTACCTCCATCAACAAATTTATATATAATAGTATATCAATATAAAAATCTTTTTACAACTATTTTTTCAAAAAAAACTAAAAAAATACACCTTAAATATCTATATTTAAGATGTATTTTATAGCTTAATTTTATCTTTTATATGGGCATCTGTAACAGTCATTATCTGTTACTTCTCTTTTTAATTCTGTACAATAATGATCATCATATCGATCTAAGTTTCTGCAGGATTTATCAGCCATTACCAACACCTCCATTTTCTTGGATGTATTTATTATACCAAAAAAATCGAAAATAGTCAAATTTTCTTTAAATAGCTTTCTATAAATCCGTTAATGTCTCCATCCATTACTGCCTGTACATTTCCAACTTCATAGTTTGTTCTGTGATCTTTTACCATAGTATAAGGACAAAATACATAAGAACGAATTTGATTTCCCCAGGCAATATCCTTTTGTACTCCTTTTAGGTCTTCAATTCTTTCTTTGTTCTCTTTTTCTTTTAAATCTAATAATTTTGATTTTAACATTTTCATTGCAGTTTCTCTATTTTGTATTTGAGAACGTTCTGTTTGGCATGCTACTACAATATTAGTTGGAATATGCGTAATTCGTACAGCAGATGATGTTTTATTAATATGTTGTCCTCCTGCTCCGTGATGCTCTATAAGTATCAACTCTTAAATCATCTGGATTAATGTCAATCTCAATATCTTCCGTTATTTCCGGCAAAACTTCTAAGGAAGCAAATGAGGTATGTCTTCTTCCTCCACTATCAAATGGTGATATTCTTACTAGTCTATGAACTCCCATTTCTCCTTTTAAATAACCATAGGCATTTTCGCCTTCTACTAAGAAAGTGACGCTTTTTAATCCTGCTTCTTCTCCTTCTAGATAATCTAGTTCTTTTACAGTAAAGCCGTTAGCAGTCGCCCATCTTGTATACATACGATATAACATTTCCGCCCAATCTTGTGACTCTGTTCCTCCTGCTCCTGGGTGAATCGTAAGAATAGCATTGTTTTTATCATATTTTCCTGAAAAAAATGTTTCTAATTCCAGTTTTTCAATTTGTTTTGCTATTTGCTCTGTGTGAGTTAAAACTTCTTTTTCTAATTCCTCATCTTGTTGTTGTAATAGTAAATCATTCATTTCTATTAAATTTTGTAATTCTGTTAATAACTTGCAATATTTATCTTTTTTTCCTTCTAGCCTCTTCATCTTAGTTAAAATTTCACCAGATTTTTTGTTGTCAATCCAAAAATCTTCTGCCAATGTTTTCTCTTTTAACTCATCTATTTCTTTCTCTATGTTAGGCAAGTCAAAGAGAATCACCTATTGTTTTTAATTTTTCATTCAGTTGTATTAATTTTCTTTTATTTTCTTCTAAGTCCATAACTTCACTTCCTTTCAATTATTTTATTTTAATGTCCTCTTAAGTCTAATTCTAATAAATCTTCTAAAAACATATCATCAGCACTACCATAAGAATATAAAATATAATATTTTTCCTTATCTTCCTCATTAAATGTTTGAAAATGGTAACCAGATTTATCTATTACTTCTATTTTTTCAGTTTCTTGTTTTTTTATTAAAAACTTCGAAGAATTTCCTCTATATTGTTGATAATAAGTATCTAACTCTTCCTCTGACAAATCTGTTTTTAACAAAACAGCTCCAAAATACTGCATTCCATTTCCATTTCCTGATACTTTTCCTGCAATAGAAATAGTATCTACCATTTGTGTATTCTCTGGTAATTGTGTATTTGCTAATTCTTCAGTTGTTCGATTGGCGATTTCATTATTCATAAGGACAATATATAAAGGTAGTCCTATGATTAATAATATAAGTAATATAATAATTCCTATTATAATACCTTTTTTCATGATTTCTCTCCCTTCTTTATTATATTACATAATAAATCCTAAAAAATTTTTCTTGTTATGTATACTCTTTACTAATCCATACATGAATTATATTTTTTCTTGTATTTTTTTGCTTTTTCATTCTCTCCCAATTTTTCACATAAATTTAATATTCTAAAATATCTTTCTTTCAGCACGTCCTTTTCCACATTATTTTTTTCATAAATTTTTATCGTTTTTTCGTAATATAGCAATGCATTTTTTTGTTCATTGCTTTTTTCATAAGCACTTGCTAAATTGTTATAGACATTACCCAGTTTTCGTTCATATTTTTCAGGATTCTCTTTTGCTAATTTTTCTCTTCCTTTCAGACTTTTCATTAAGTAGTCCATAGCTTTTTTATATTTTCCTGTTCTGCTATATACCATAGATATATTATAATAATAAGTTGATAAATTTGCCATATGTAATTGTGAATTTTCTTTTGTATAAGATTCAGCTAAATTAATACATTTTGAGAAATATTCTTCTGCAGATGGATAGTTTTTTTCTAAAAAATACTTTTCAGCAATATCAGCATAATCATTTTCCAATCTTTCCATACAGTTATATATGTCCTTTAAATCCTCTTCATATATTTCAATATTATTCATAACAATTTCTTTTGTAATTTTTAAACTTTTTAGGAAATATTTTTCTGCTTCTTCGTACTGTTTACTTTTTTGATATAAAAGTCCTATGTTTTCATAGATAATTGCCAAAACACTTCTATTTTCTACTTTTTTCATACTTAGTTTTTCTGCTATTTCTATTGCTTTTAAATAGTATTTGCTTGCTTCTTCTAAATTTTTTTGTTCTTGATATAGACCAGCTATATTACTATAAATAGTTGCCAAATCCGGTCCATATAGTTCAAAATTTTCTTTTGCTACTTTTTCTGCAATATCTATGTCCCTTTTCATATATTCTTCAGCTTTATTATATTGTTGGATTTCTCTATACATTAATCCAATACTATTATAGGAAACTCCTAGTCTTCTTTCATATAATCTTGGATTTTCCTTTACTAGCTTTTTTAGTGATTTGATGCTTTCTAAAAAAAATTTTTCTGCTTCCGAATAATTTTTTTCTTCTCTATAACATTCCCCTAATACCACATAAACTTTTGGGCTTACAACATAATTTTCCATTTCCAGATAATTCAAATAAAGTGTAGCTATTTCTTTTAATTTTTTGTATTTTCTCTGGCGTTCTAAATATAACATATAAGTATCTAAAGTAGTCCTTTTTAGTCCTCCTTCTTTTTCGATTCTAATAGCTTCTTCAAATGTTGTTTCTATTTCTTGAAATCTATTTAGATTTTTAATATCCAATTTTAAGGTATTTACTCTTTGAATAAATTCATTGATAATAACACGTATTTCTTCCTTTCTCTTTTGTTGTAATAATATCATTCGATCTCCATCTTGTTTTAATTCTTTAAAATTTAAAACTTTTTTCGCTTCCTCTAAATTTCCTTCTTCTAAATACTTTCTAGCACAAAGTTGTCTTTGCGAAACATTGCCTTCTGCACATCCTTTTATAAAATCACTTTCTAAATTTACAATATCATTCTCAAAATGATATATGTTATCCTTTATTTTTTCTCTTTTTTCTTTTATTTTCACATACTGTTCGAAAATTTCTTCGTCATCTGGATTATCTCTTATTTTTCTCTTAATATCCCAAAATTCTTTTTCTATTTGTTTATACTCTTCTTTTAATCTTTTAAAGTCTTCATTATTTATTAACATTGGAATTTTTTCTAATGTCATTGTTTCTTTTTCTCCAATGTATATTTTATCATCTTTTATTGTTACTAAGTCTAAACCTAATGAATTTAATTGCAAAATTACATTTAATTTTATTGTATCTATATTTTCGTAAATATTATAATAATGTCCCAATTCTTCATCTAATTTTTTAGCAAATTCTTTCATTGAGTCACCTAATAGGTTGCTATCTTTTTTTATGTATGTTGCTATTTTAGGATTTTTATATTTTTTAAAATTTTCATATGCAACATTGAATTTATCAATTGCAGTTTTACTCGCTTCTTTATAAAACAAGATAAAGAAAAATTCACTTTGTTTTATTTCATCTTCCTGGATGATTCCAATATTATCACTAATCATTAACTTAAAATAAATTCCATAATCTTCATATTTATCATTTAAATCTCTAATAAAATTACTAATTTCTCTTTTATCTTGTAATAAAGCAATTTCTTCCGCTACCAAATAAATTATAATTTTTTTCATTATCTTTTCCCTTCTGTTTTATGTAATTTCTTCGAAGAACGGGCGATTAAAATCGCCCCTACATTTTTTCATAAATTACTTTACACTATCTCTTATTTATTTTTTTCAAAGATTTTTCAATTATTTCTTTTACTTTTTCTCTATTCTCTATTTTATTTTCTATTGTCAAATATGCTTCATATCTTTTAGCATATTTGATTGCATTTTCATATTCTTTTATTTCAAATAAAAATTCTGCATATTTACATAAAGTATCCCTTTCTTTACATGTTTTCTGTTCTAAAGAAACTGCTTCTTCAAATACTTTTTTTATGTCTTCGATTTTTTCTGGACTATTGGCATCTTGCTCTAGTATTTCAATTCTTTGCCAAAAGTCTTTTAAAAGGATTTCAGCATTCTTCATACTTTTACTTTGGAGTTTGACTAATTTATCTCCATCTTCTTTTATTTCTCTAAAATCCAATATTTTCTTTGCTTCTTCCAAGTTTCCTGCATCTAAACATTCTTTTGCATAAATTTGTCTCTTTGATACTTTCTCATTTGTACACGCATCAATAAATTGGCTTTGTAAATGTAGAATATCATTTTCCAATTTATATATTTTTTCTTCTATGTCTTTCTTGGACTTTCTTGCTTTTTCATATTGATTTAAAATATTACCATCGTCAGAATTTTGATATAATTTATCTTTTAGCTTCCAGTAATTTTCATTAATTTTTTGATATTCCCTTTTATATTCGACTAAAATTTTATTGTTATATAACATTGGTATTTTTTCCAAAGTTATGATTTCCTTTTCTCTCATAAATAATTTTCCATTTTTTATTTCTATTTTTCCTTGTTTTAGCCCTAATGTTTTTAATTGTAATATAATATTTAATTTAATTGTATCTATGCTTTCATAAATATTGTAGTAATGGCCTAGTTCTTGATCTAAGTGTTTCATAAATAACATTAAATCCTGATCTTTTAAATTATTTGTATTTTTTATATAAGTAGCAATTTTAGGAAATTTTTGATTTTTAAACTCTTGATAAGCTATCTCAAATTCTTGTAATATCTCATTGTCAATATGTGTACCCAAAAGTACAAGAAAAAGTTCACTTTTTTTAATATTTTCTTCATTTATTGGTAATTTATCCTCGTTTGTCATTACTTTGAAATAAATTCCCATGTCTTCATATTTATCATTTAGGTCGCGTATAAAATTACTTAATTCTTTTTTATCTGCTAACAATTCGTTATTCCCTGTTACCAAACATATATTAATTTTTTCCATCTGCTTCCTACTTCCTTAATATATATAAATTTTTATATTTCATCTTTTTTATCATTGATTACTTTTTTTGCATAAGAGCAATCAGCTATCATTCTTTTGTGGTATTTTTTAGCATTTTCTATTATGTTTTCTACCAATTTTCTTGCAATTCCCTGTCCTTGATAATCACTATTTACTTCTGTATGAACAATATTCCAATCATTATTTTGTTCTAAAAAAACACATTCTCCTATTTCTTCCTCATTGTTATATGCTACTGCTCTATTTTTATCTATTTCAAACCTTATTTCTACCATATTTCCTCCTTTATTTCCTTAAAATTGGGAGGATGCAATTGCTGTCCTCCCAAACATCGCACAAAACCAGTTTATATAAACTACATCATGTGGGAACTTTATATTATCTTTGCACCAAAAGGTGCTAAAGATAATTTTGCTATTTTAAAGAATTGAAGTCCAAAAGGAATTCCTATTATGGTAATACACCATATGCAACCCAAAATTAAATTTTCAAGTGCCATTGGGATTCCAAAGAAAATGATCCATATGATATTAGCCAAAACAGATGGCACTCCACCACCATATTCTATTTCTTTACCAAATGGCGCAAAAGCAAGTGAGGCAAATTTAAAGCATTGTCTTCCATAGGGAATTCCTATAATGGTGATGCACCAAATAACACCGGCTAACACCCAAGAAAGTCCACTAAACAATCCTCCAAAAATGAACCACAACACATTTCCTAAAAAACTCATCTTTCATCCTCCAATCTAGCTTTATCTGTTTTTGTGCAATATAGTAAATATTTAAATTATCATAACATAAAAGAGAGCATTTAGCAATAAAAATACTCTCTTTATCTTTTTTATATTTTAATTTCTTTATCTTGTACAATATTTTCAACCCTTAAACTTTATATTAGTTTATTTCTTATTCTTATTTATCTATAAACAATATTATAATACGATTCACAAAAAAAATATTCCATACTTATATTACTAAATATAGAATATTTTATAATCTTATTTTACAAATAATACTTTTTCTGATTTATATTGTTTTATAATATGTGCAAATACTAGACTTATATAAATAATCGTTGATATTGCCATTAAACCAATATTTAATAAGTTTATCGTTCCATTATTTATATCTGTAAATATCAATGTAAAGTTTAAAAATGGTACTATTGAAAGTATTGGTGTTGTAGTTATTCCCATCATAAATGCTATCATACCAGGGAAGAATGATATAAATGTTAGTGGTGTTAATGCACTTTGAGCTTCTTTAAATGTTTTAGATGTACTTGCAATTGCAATACATAAACCACTTATAAAGAATGAATACGCTATTATTACAATTACTGCAAATAGTATTGCAATTGGTGAATACATTATATCTATTCCTTCATATATACTAAACATATTCTTTGTAATCATTAATGATAATATCGCTAAAGCTAAACTTATTATTCCTGTAATGATTGATGATACTGTAACTCCTAAAAACTTTCCTACAATTATATCTTTGCTTTTTATTGGAAATGTAAGTAGTGTTTCTAATGTTCCTCTTTCCCTTTCGCCTGCTGTTGTATCTGTTGCTGGGTATGTTGCTGATACCGTTATTGCCATCATTATAAATAAAAAAGCATAATTTTTGATATAGTTTGCAAAGTAATTATCCTGCTCTAATACATTTTCTTCAACTGTTATAATGTTTAATACTTCATTTGGGTTTATATTGTTTTCTTGTAAATAGCTTTGTTGTAAATATTGTTTATATGTATTAAAATATGTTTCCATTAAACTACTTGCAAATGTACTATTATCAGAACCATCTGTATTTATAATATATTTATTATCTTGTTTTGTTATATAAAGATTAATCTCACCATTATCATATTTTTGTTTTAATTCTTCTTCATTTCCATTTATAATTTCAATATTCATTTCTTCAGCAATACTTTTTTCTGCTTCAGCCATTTCATAAGAAAATCCTATTTTGTTATATTCACTTACATCTTTACTTACTTGTGATTCAAACAAGGCTGACATTCCAATTACTAAAAGAGGTA
>CALXQB010000025.1 GCA_944390445.1 uncultured Clostridia bacterium
AAAGAAAAAGGAATCACCCTAGTTGCATTAGTGGTAACAATCATCGTGCTAATTATCTTAGCAGGTGTTACCTTAAACATTGTATTAGATCAAAATGGAATTATCAATAAAGCACAACAGGCGACAGAAGATTATGATACTGCACAAAGAGAAGAACAAGAATTATTAGGAGTAGTAGAAGACTATATAGAATATGCGGGGAAAACAGCACCAATACCAGAAAGATATACAAAATCTCAAATAACAACAGAAGATGATGTAGCAGAAGGAGTAGTCATCTATGAAATACCAGAAGGAGCAACAGTAAACTGGACAGACAATGAAGACGAAAATGGAAAGAACCAAAGTACAATCACAATAGGGGAAACAACTACAAATTTGCAAGAAACAGTAAACCAATATGTATGGATACCAGTGCCAGATATCAATAGTATGGTAATGTGTAGCAGTAATACAGGAGATAGTGTATGTAATTTAATATATGATGAAACTGCAGATACATTAACATGTACAAATCCTGACCATTCGGAGACAGCAACAGAATTAGTAGGAAGATTGTATATAGCAAGACTAAATTTTGCAGGCGGAGATGATGGTGATTACATTTATTCTTATACCATGGATTTTACCAAAAAAGATCAGACATATGATGAAAGTAGTTACCACGAGCCAAATACCGTAAGTTATGATGCTGATAATGGTCTAGAACTAAGTCAATTAAAAAGCAATTTTACAGCAATGGCAAAGAGTGTAGCAAAAAATGGAGGATTCTATATAAGTAGATATGAAGTAGGAGCAGGAGGAGAAAGTAAAAAAGGACAAACAGTATTAACGGGTGCAAGTGGCGATAATATCGAAGAAAACTCTTTAGGAGCAAATATGTGGTATGGATTATATAATACCATAAGAAATATAAATACCAATAAACAAATGATATGGGGATGTCAATATGATCAAGTCGTTAAATTTATAGGAGAAGAAGCACAAATAGGACATAATGATAGAAACTTAACAATTAGTCTGGATTTATCTGGACAAAACGAATTAGATAAAATGAAAAATATATACGACTTTGAAGGAAATCGTTATGAATGGACGGCAGAAGTGCTTTCGACGGGTTATCGAGCGATTCGAGGTAGTAATTGTAACTATGCGAGACAGGTTTTTTTTATGCCAACGAGTAATCGTGAGCTCTATGGGGATACGACCGTTGCGAGTGAATTCTTTTCGTCCCGTTCCACACTTTACTTGTAACGCCGAAATTCTGGTAGCGATGTAGTAAAAATTTGAATATGGAAGTTGAACTTAATACTTGCAAATAGGCGTAGGAACAATTTTAATCGCCCGCCATCTCGAATGTAAATGACGTAAAAGGTAAAAACATATAACAGTAGGGACGGAGATTTTGACAGTTTTTCAACGAAACTATTATTCCGATTGATAAAGTTTATGAAAAACTGTCAAAATCTCCGTCCCCTCTGACAGTTTAAATAAAAGAATGAGACAAAAATTTTCTAAAAACCCTTGACAAATACAAAAAAATAGTGTAAAGTATATTAGCATTACACTTAAGAAAGGTAATTGAGTATGGAAAAGAATGTTAAAGTAAGTATGCTTATGGAGTTCTATGGTAAGCTTTTAACTGAAAAACAATATACTTTTTTAGACGATTACTATAATAATGATTTGTCTCTATCTGAAATTGCGGAAAATTATCATATTACAAGGCAAGCAGTAAGAGATAATATAAAAAAAGGGGAGTGTAAGCTTTTTGAATTAGAAGAAAAGCTAAAAATGATGGAGAATATGAAGAAAAGAGAAGAAAAAATTGCAGAGGTTTTATCAAAGATTTCAAAACTAGAAAGTACATCTTCTGATAAAAAAGTTACAAAGACATTGGAAAGTGTAGTAAAAGAACTAAGAGTATTAGTTTAATCAAATGAAATTAGGAGGAAGAGCATATGGCTTTTGATACATTGGGCTCCAAATTACAGGAAATTACAAGAAAATTAAGAGGAAAAGCAAGAGTTACGGAATCAGACTTGAAAGACGTATTAAGAGAGGTAAAACTTGTTTTACTAGAAGCTGATGTGAATTATAAAGTAGTAAAAGACTTTATAAAAACAGTAGAAGAAAAAGCACTTGGCCAAGATGTTCTAAAGTCATTAACACCTGGACAGCAAATTATAAAAATTGTAAAAGACGAAATGACAGAATTATTGGGGGGAGTAGAAAGTAAAATTAATTTTACTCCTAACCCACCAACCATTATCATGCTAGTTGGATTACAGGGATCAGGAAAAACAACAACAGCAGGAAAGCTAGCAAATCTTCTAAGAAAAACAGGTAAAAAACCACTTTTAGTTGCCTGTGATGTATATAGACCCGCAGCTATCAAACAGCTACAAGTGGTTGGAGGACAATTAAATATTCCTGTATTTGCAAATGAAAACACAAAAGATGTTGTTTTAATTGCAAGACAGGCAATTAGCCAAGCAATTTCTAAATTAAATGATGTAATTATTTTAGATACGGCAGGTAGATTGCATATTGATGAAGAACTAATGGAAGAGCTACAAAAAGTAAAACAAGCAACAAAACCACATGAAATTCTATTGGTCGTAGACTCCATGACAGGGCAAGATGCTGTAAATGTTGCACAAGAATTTAATGAAAAATTAGGAATTGATGGAATTGTTCTAACGAAATTAGACGGTGATACTCGTGGAGGAGCTGCTTTATCTGTAAAAAAGATTACAGGAAGACCTATTAAGTTCGCTGCCACTGGTGAGAAACTAAGTGATATTGAAGTATTTCACCCAGAAAGAATGACTTCTAGAATTTTGGGCATGGGAGATGTACTTTCCATTATAGAAAAAGCAGAAGAAGCATTTGACGAAGAAGAAGCCATAAAATTAGAACAAAAATTAAAAAAACAAGGTTTTGATTTAAATGATTATTTAAAACAATTAAGACAGATGAAAAAGATGGGTTCCTTCTCAAGCATTTTAAAAATGATACCAGGAATGAACCAATTAAAAGATGTTAAAATTGATGATAAAGAATTTGTAAAAATAGAAGCCATTATCTGTTCTATGACTGAAAAAGAAAGGCAAGACCCGAACTTATTAAATGCAAGTAGAAGAAGAAGAATCGCACAGGGAAGTGGAACAACTGTACAAGATATTAATAAATTTATGAATTCTTTTCAAATGACACAAAAAATGATGAAAAAAGTACATAATGAAAAAGGACTAAAAAATATGATGAAAAACATAAATCCGAAAGACTTAAAACGATTTAAATAGTTAATAATTTTTCAAAAATATAAATACAATCAGTAAAAATTACTGATGTAAGAAAGGGGGAAAAATCATGGTAAAAATCAGACTAAAAAGAGTTGGAGCAAAAAAAGCACCTTTTTATCATATTGTTGTAGCAGATTCTAAATCACCAAGAGATGGAAAAATTATTGAACAAATAGGAACATATAATCCTATGGTTGAACCATCTGAAATTAAAATTGATATGGAAAAAGCTCAAAAATGGTTAAAAAATGGAGCAAAACCAACAGATACTGTTAAAAATTTAATGGAAAAATTAGCAAAATAAGAGAAAACAGAAAGGATGAATATCATGAAAGAAATTTTAGAAAGTATTATAAAAAATTTAGTTTCTAATCCAGAGGCAGTACAAATTAACGAAATGCAAGGGCAAACTGCAATTGTATATGAAGTAAAAGTAGCAGAAGAAGATATGGGAAAAGTAATAGGAAGACAAGGCAGAGTAGCACAAGCAATCAGAACGATTGTAAAAGCAATTGCATCAAAAGAACAAAAAAGAGTAACCATTGAATTTATATAGGAGACTAAATTGAAAGAATATTTGGAAATTGGTCAAATTGTAAACACATATGGAATAAAAGGATTTTTGAAAATCGTTCCCTATACAGATGATCCCAGAAGGTTTGATAAATTAAAAACAATTTACTTAGAAAAAAATGGAAAAGTAGAAGAAGTAAGAATTGAAGAAGTAAAATATCATAAAAACTTAGTGTTGTTAAAGTTAGAGAATGTCTGCTCAATAGAAGAAGCAGAAAAGTATAAAAATAGTATCTTGAAGATAAAAAGGGAAGATGCTATAAAATTACCACAAAACTCATATTTTATTGTTGACTTATTAGGAATTGATGTTTACACGGAAGATAACCGACATTTGGGAAAAATTGTAGATATCTTTCCAACAGGAAGTAATGATGTATATGTAGTAAAAAATGAACTAGGAAAACAAATTTTGTTACCAGCTATTAAATCTGTAATTCATAAAGTGGATATTGAAAATAAAAAAATGACAGTAAGTTTAATGGAAGGACTAGAAAAATGAAATTTGATGTATTAACACTTTTTCCAGAAATGTTTGCAAGTATGCAAGCCAGTGTAATTGGAAGAGCAATACAAAAAAGAATAATTGAAATGAATCTAGTAAATATTCGAGACTTTTCTAAAGATAAGCACAAAAAAGTAGATGATTATCCTTATGGTGGAGGAGCTGGAATGGTTATGAGACCAGATGTGGTCTATGATGCCTATCAATCTCTAACAGATAAAAAGGCAAAAGTAATTTATTTATCTCCACAAGGTGAACTGCTAACACAGAAAAAAGTGCAAGAATTAAGTAAAGAAAACCATCTTATTTTGTTATGTGGGCATTATGAAGGGATTGATCAAAGAGTAATTGATGAAATTGTAGATGAGGAAATTTCAATTGGAGATTATATTGTAACAGGTGGAGAACTTCCTGCCATGGTATTAATGGATGCTATTAGTAGATATGTAGAAGGAGTTATTAAAGAAGAAGCTGTACAAGAAGAATCTTTTGTAGAAGGACTATTGGAATATCCTCAATATACTAGACCAGAAATTTTTTTAAACAAGAAAGTACCAGATGTTTTGTTATCAGGACATCATGCCAATATTGAAAATTGGAGAAAAGAAAAAGCGTTAGAAATTACGAAAAGAAAAAGGAAAGAAATGTTAAAAGGAAAGGAGAATTTTTAAATGGACATTATAAAATCAATTGAACATGAACAATTAAAAAATAAAGTACCTGAACTTAATGTCGGTAGTACTGTAAAAGTTCATGTGAGAGTTAAAGAAGGAAACAGAGAAAGAATACAGGTTTTTGAAGGCATTATTATTAAAGTACAAGGTGGAGGTGTAAACCAAACATTTACAGTAAGAAGAGTTGCTTATGGTGTAGGTGTTGAAAAAACATTTTTAATACACTCTCCAATGGTAGAAAAAGTAGAAGTGGTAAGGGTTGGTAAAGCAAGAAGAGCAAAACTATTCTATTTAAGAGATAGAGTTGGTAAATCTGCAAAAACTAAGGAACAAGTAGGAGCAAGAATTGTTACCAATGAAATTACCTTAAAGGAAGATGTAAAAGAAGAAGCTACTCCAGAGGCAGCACCAGAAGAAGCACCAGCAATAGAAACAGAAACACCTGTAGAACAAGAAGTAGTAGATACAGTAAAAGAAGAAAATGTAGATACAAAAAAAGAATAGGTATTTTAAATATATCCCCTTATTTCCATTATGGCAATAAAGGGGATATTTATGTTGATTTAAATGATAAGTATTGCTTTTTATTATTTGGTTTTGTATAATGGAAATGAAGAATATACTGATAAATTAAAAAAAGAGGAGTGCGTGCTACGTGCAAAAGAAAAAAATAATAGGAAAAGTAATAAAAAATTTGATTTTTTTAGTGATTAGTATTGTTATCATCTGGGGACTTTACCAAATTTTACTTTTGAATTTTTTTAATGGATTTGAAAGAGCAATCTATGAAGAAGGAAAGACAGATTTTGAAAGAGACAATCAGGTAAAATATTCTTCATTAAATAGTTATAAAATAACATCACATGACTTTAATGACGCTATGATTTACAGAACAGTAGATGTAACACCTAATACGGCATATCGTGTTACTTGCATGGTAAAAACAGAAAACGTAGAAACGGAACAGGAAATTTCTAGTGCGGGAGCACAAATTTGTATAGCAGATACCTTGGAAAGGTCAGCAAGTATTACAGGGACAAATGATTGGAAAAAATTGGAGTTTATGTTTCATTCTAAAAATAGAGAAAGTGTTGAATTAGGATTTCGATTAGGTAGTTATGATGGTAATTGTAAGGGAACAGTATGGTTTTCTGATTTTACATTAGAGATGGGAGCAGAAGATGTAGATACCGAGTGGAATTTTGCTACTTTTATTTTTAAAAGCATAGATGTTCCTATTGATAACCAACAAGTAGCATTATCTATGCAGGAAAAAGATATAAACACTATTAAACTAAATATGCAAAGATTTCAAACAACATGTGCAGAATTATCCAATTATCAAATGACAGCAGACTATGATATTATAGAAATAGATACACCAATTACCTCTATTTCTTATGATGAAGAAAATGGATATTATGTGGGAGCTGCAGATGTAGCGACACTAATAGAACCTTATATCAATCAAGAAGAATATGATCACATTTTTGCGGTTGTTAGATTAGGGGATAATGCACAAAACATAGAAATACCAGTGCATGATTGGATTGGATTAGGAGGAATGGATTATCTAGGAATTGGTTTTTCCAATATAAGACTTCCTAATGATAATAATGATTATATATATACGTATTCTACTAATATTAATACATTTCCAGAAGAAGTATTTTTGCACGAATTCTTGCATTCTTTAGAGAGAAATTTAAAAGAATATGGCTATGAATTCCCGGAATTACACGATTACGAAGAATATGGTTACCAGAGTGAACCAATTATAGGACTAAAAAAATGGTATCAAGATTATATGCAATGTACTATTCTAAATGACAATGGCAATTATGTGGGATTAGATAGTATGGTATATAAATTAAAACCACTTCATAGCAGCAATTTTACATATACTGTTCCTTTAACATTAGGAACAGAGAGCGAGAATGTGTTTGATGTGATTCGAAGTTCACTACAGTTATTAAATCAGAGAAAAGAAGTAAAAAAGGAGACGAATACACTTGAAAGTTTCAGAATTTAATTATGATTTACCAGAAGAATTAATTGCACAGCATCCTATTGAAAAAAGGGATGAAAGCAGATTAATGGTTTTAAATAGAAAGAACCAGACTATAGAACATAGAAAGTTTAAGGATATCATTGAGTATTTAGAACCGGGAGATTGTTTAGTAAGAAATAATACAAAAGTAATCCCAGCTAGACTATATGGAAAAAAAGAAACAGGAGCAAATGTAGAATTCCTTTTATTAAATCAAATACAAGGAGACATATGGGAAGTAATTGTGCGACCAGGGAATAAATTACATATAGGAGCAAAAGTATTTTTTGGACAAGGAATCTTAGAAGCAGAAATCCTAGATGTTATGCCAGGGGGAACGAGAAAAGTGCAATTTTCTTATCAAGGAATTTTTAATGAAATTCTAGACCGAATTGGATTAATGCCTCTTCCTCCTTATATTCATGAAGAATTAAAAGAAAAAGATCGCTATCAGACGGTATATGCAAAATATGAAGGCTCAGCAGCGGCACCAACAGCGGGGTTACACTTTACTCCAGAATTGTTAAAGAGTATTGAGAAAAAAGGAATAGAAATTGCCAATGTAACTTTACATGTGGGAATTGGAACCTTTAGACCAGTAAAAGAAGAAACAGTTGAAAATCATCATATGCATTCAGAACACTATTATATCAAGAAAGAAGATGTGGACAAGATTAACCAGGCAAAACAAAATGGAAAAAGGGTAATTGCAGTGGGAACAACATCTTGTAGAGTATTAGAAACCATTGCAGATGAAAAGGGAAGAGTAAAAGAAACAGAAGGAGATACGCAGATTTTTATTTATCCGGGATATCATTTTAAAATTTTAGATGGCTTAATTACCAATTTTCATCTTCCACAGTCTACGCTCTTAATGTTAGTTTCAGCTTTGGCTGGAAAAGAGTATATTATGAAAGCATATGAAGAAGCAGTTAAAGAAAAATATCGTTTTTTCAGTTTTGGAGATGCAATGTTTATAAATTAAAAAGGAGATAACATGGAAGAAGCAATAAAATATGAATTATTACATGAATGTAAACAAACAGGCGCGAGGAGAGGAAGAATTCATACTCCTCATGGGATAATAGAGACTCCTGTGTTTATGCCAGTAGGGACACAAGCAACTGTAAAATCGCTAACGCCAGAAGAGCTAAAAGAGGAAATTGGGGCTCAAATTATTTTAGCAAATACGTATCATTTATATCTAAGACCAGGACAGAAGATAGTGAAAGAAGCAGGAGGCTTACACAAATTTATGAACTGGGATAGGCCAATTTTAACAGATAGTGGAGGATTTCAAGTATTTAGTTTGGGAGATTTAAGAACGATAACAGAAGAAGGGGTAGAATTTAAATCTCATTTAGATGGTAGTAGACACTTTTTTTCACCAGAAAGTGTAATGCAAACAGAAGAAGATTTGGGAGCAGACATTATCATGGCATTTGACGAGTGTGTAGAATATCCATCTACTTATGAATATACAAAACAATCCATGGAAAGAACAACGAGATGGGCAAAAAGATGTAAACAAGCACATAAAACAAAAAATCAAGCATTGTTTGGTATTATACAAGGAGGATTTTATGAAGACTTAAGAGAAAAAAGTGCCAAGGACTTAGTTGAACTCAATTTGCCAGGATATGCCATTGGAGGAATAAGTGTAGGAGAACCAAAAGAAGAATTTTTAAAAATGCTATATTATACAGCTCCTCTTATGCCAAAGGAAAAGCCAAGATATTTGATGGGAGTAGGAACACCAGATTATTTGATAGAAGCAGTTCTTGCCGGAATTGATATGTGTGATTGTGTATTACCAACAAGAATTGCTAGGAATGGAACAGCATTAACTTGGCATGGAAAAATCGTGGTTAGGAATGCAACGTATGAAAGAGATTTTACTAAATTGGATGAAGACTGTGATTGTTATACCTGTAGAAATTATACAAAAGCCTATATTAGACATCTTATAAAAGCAAATGAAATATTAGGAGTAAGATTATTATCGATTCATAATTTATATTTCTTGACTAAATTAATGGAAAGAGTTAAAATAGAAATAGAGCAAGACCACCTACTAGATTTTAAAACAAAATTTTATGAAGAATATGGCTATACACAAAAGAAAGGGAAGTGAAGAATATGGAACTATATGATGAAGAAAAAGTAACACAAAAAAATAACAAAAACCAATATTTGAAAATGGGGTTAGTTGTAGCAGTTATTTTACTATTTATGTTCATTGTAGTAGCATTAGTTTTGCCAAAGGGAAATCAAGTAGTAACACAAGTAATTAAAATTGATGGAACAAGTAAACAAATGCCAACTAATTTTTATGTTACAGGAGAAAATAATACTATTTATATTTCTATAGAAGAAGTGGCTAAATTGCTAGGCTATAGCTATTTAAGAGGGGAATATATTGATCGCTATACAGAAGATGTTACAAAATGCTATGTTGAAGGCGAAGAAGAGGTTTGCTCTTATATAGCGGGAAACAATACCATCTATAAATGTACACCAAATTCTACAGGGGAATATGAGTATTATTATATTAAAGATAATGTAGTTTCATATGATAATAAACTATATGCCAATATAGAAGGAATTCAAACAGGATTTAATGTACAAATACAATATGATCAAACAGGATTTACAATTAGAACACTACAAAATTTATTAGATTCTTCAAAAGAAATGCTAACAAAAGAATACACAAATACCGTAATTGATGAAGCAAAATTTCAGAATAAAAAAGCTTTGCTAAAAGGATTTATTGTATTTAACACAAATGGAAAATATGGAGTATTGAATATGGACGGTGATGTTATCATTGGAGTAAAATATGATGATATTACATATTCTGAAAACACAAATGAATTTTATGTAAAAAGTGAAAATAAATCCCGGGGTATTGTCTACAACAGGAGAAACTAAGATTGGTCTAAATTATGATGAGGTTACCTTATTAAATAATGATCTAAGATTGTATTATGTAAAAAGAGGAAATAAATGTGGTGTCTTAGATAGAAATGGAAGAATTGTAGTTCATATTGAATATGATGCGATTGGAATCGACAGTTCATTATATCCTAAAAACCAAATAAAAAATCAAGAACTATTATATGATAACTGTATTCCTGTAAAACAAGGTGAAAAGTGGGGATTTTATAATAAACATGGAGAATTAATTGTACCAATCGAATATGATGCTATAGGATTTGTAGTTAGTACATCTAATGAAAAATCTATGAATAATGTCGTTATCATAGAGGATATTGATGGCATTGTGGTAGGAAAAGAAAAAAAATACGGTGTTGTAAACTCAACAGGAGAAATCATTATTCCTTGCGAGTTTGACAGAATCTATTCCGTTACTAGTGGAGGAGAGGATATTTATTATCTAGAAAAAGATGAACAAACAATTTATCTTGATGACTACATTGTAGAAAACAATTTAAAAAGTTATAAAAACAATACACTGGTAAAACCGGAAGAAAATACAAACACAACCAATGAAACCAATTCCGTTGAAAATCAGACACAAAATATTGTAGAAAATGTGTAGAAAAATAGAAAGGAAAGAGTCATGAATTATTCAGAATATGTTATCTATTTCATTTTAATTATTATTGTAGTGCTTATGGTAATTTTGCCTAGAAAAAGACAAGAAAAACAAATACAAAAAATGCAACAAGAATTAAAAGTAGGAGATCGTATAACAACATATTCTGGCATTATAGGAGAAGTAATATCTGTCAATCAAGAAGAAGTGATTGTAAAAACAGAACCAGATGGGCTAAAATTTACAATTGAAAAATGGGCAATCATGGAAATAAAAGAATAAATTCTAAAAACCTCTTTTAGGGAATATATATTCCTTAAAGGAGGTTTTTTTATGACAAATGTAACAGAAACGGGAAATGAAGGAAAAAAGAATATCATTTGTGTGGTAAAAGGATGTATAGCAGCTTTTATTATAACATCTATTGCCATATTTATTTTTTCTATTTTATTAACGAGTACTAAGATTTCAGAAGAAGTAATACCAGTAGTGATTATGATAATAACAGGAATTAGTATTTTAATCGGTTCATCTTTGAGTACGATAACGATTAAAAAAAGCGGTTTCCTTTATGGTGCTTTGGTGGGAATTTTCTATATCCTTATTCTTTACATATTATCCAGCATATTAGGGAGTGGATTTTCTTTAAATCAGGAAGCAATCATCATGATGATAATTGCTGTTTTAACAGGGATTGTTGGTGGAATTGTTGGTGTAAATATAAAAAACAAGTAAAAATAAGTAGACAGCTTGACATTTGCTACTAAATGTTATATATAATAGGTAACATAATATTTTGAGGAGGTAGAACAATGAATATTGTATTACCGAATAAGTTTCACTATAAGGGGAATAGCAGGCACGAAAGTGCAGTTATCGAAAAAGAAGTTCTCTACATTGAGAAGGGGACGGATTTTGATGAGATAATGTATCAGTTGACGTACATGCTCAAGGGACGGAATTGTATTTATTGTGGAAGACCATTAGAAAGCAAGAGGAAAACATTAGATCATTTGTATCCAAGAAGCATAGGCGGACCGACCATTACCAATAATTTGGCACCTGCTTGCAAAAATTGCAATAACAGGAAATCAGATATGACAGAGCAGGAATTTGAAGAATTTTGTAGACTGAATGGAAAGGATAGGGAAGAATTTAGAAAGAAGGTAATGCGAAAACACGAAAATGCTAGACAAAGCCATGGATTTTTGATTCCGAAAAGATGGTTTGGAAATTTTTCCTTAAAGGAGGTAATTACTTTTATTACGTTTGATGAGAATATTTCAAAACGGTATCAGAAGTTAGAAGCTTTTTACAGAAAGTATGGCAATTTTGATAAACCAATCGTTGTAGACAGGAATGGTTTCCTACTGGATGGATTTGGAATTGTACTGTTTGCCAAAAACAAGGGAATAAAAGAAATTCCCACCATTATATTGGAAAATGTACAAAAGCGTTTTTAACCTTTATAGTTTCCCCACATTTGTTATAAATGTGGGGAAAATTTATGAAAAACAGTTGCTATTTTTTATAAATTAGGATAAAATTGGTAAAGACATTAAAAAAGGAGGTACATGAGTGATTACCTTTGAAGAGATTGTAAAAAACGAAGAAGTCCAGGAGTTGGTACGTGCAGTTGAGCAACAATTAGAGGTACTTGGATATACAGAACATTCTATTAGACATATGAATTTAGTAGCCAAAAGAGCTAGTATGATTTTAGAAGAATTAGAATATCCCAGCGAAAGAATCGAGTTGGCACGAATTGCTGGCTATTTACATGATATTGGTAATGCTGTTAACCGTGTGGACCATGCACATACAGGTGCAATTCTTGCCTATGAAATATTAAAAGATATGGGAATGGAAATAAAACAAAGAACCGAAATCATGATGGCAATTGGAAATCATGATGAAAATACAGGAACAGCTGTTAGTGATATATCAGCAGCATTAATTTTAGCAGATAAATCAGATGTACATAGAGATAGAGTTGTCAATAAAAATCTTTCTAACTTTGATATTCATGATAGAGTAAACTACGCAGTTACCAATGCAGAACTAAAAATAGATAAAAAAGAAAGAAAGATTGCATTAGCCTTAGACATTGATACACAAATTTGTCCTGTATTAGACTATTTTGAAATTTTCTTAGCAAGAACAATGATGAGTAAATATGCAGCAGAACAACTAAAAAGTACATTTGAATTAATGATTAATGACGTAAAACTATTATAAGTAAAATTGAGAAAGGAATGGGAAAAGTGAAAAACAATCATGTTACCAAAATAATGATATTATTATTCATTACAATAATTATTTTAATATCTCTTGTAGGGATTTATGTGAAGAAAACATATCAATATGAAAATATTCTACCTGATTATAAACTAGGAATGGAGTTTACAGGAAGTAGAATTACGCAAATACAAGTAGACAAATCAGAAAATCAAGTAGCTTATGATACAGAAGGAAATGTAGTAGAAGACTACGAAGAAGGACAAGAAGGTATTACTGTAGTAAGCGAAAAAGTGAATAAAGACGAAGTATTAACAGAAGAGAATTTTAAAAAAGCAAAAGAAATTATGCAAAAAAGATTAAAACAGTTAGAAATAAAAGAATATGAAATAAGACTAGATACACAAACAGGAAATATCGTATTAGAATTACCAGAAAATAACCAAACAGATGCTATCCTTAGTGGTATCTATCCAGCCGGCAAATTTGAAATTGTGGATACAGAAACAGGGGAAGTCTTGTTAAGCAAAGATCAAATTGAAGATAGTACCGTAATGTATGAACCTACTACAACAGGGACACAAGTGTATTTAGCGATACAATTTAATAAAGAAGGTACAAAAAAATTAGAAGAAATTAGTAAAACATATATATCCACACAGGACGAAGAAGGTAATACAGTAGAAAAACAAGTTTCTGTTAAAATAGATGACGAAGATTTTATGACGACTTACTTTGGTTCTACTATTCCTAATGGTCAATTGACTATTTCTATGGGACATGCTACTGAGGACGCGGAAGAACTAGGGGAATATATCAATCAAACAGCGTTAATTGCTACTATGATAAGAAATGAAACAATGCCAATTGTTTATACGGTAGAATCTAGTAGTTATTTTCCAACAGAAATAAAAGCAAATACAATTTTCTTACTTGAAGTGATTGTAGTTGCACTTAATATTATCATTATTATTTATTTTAGCATTCGTTATAAACTAAATGGACTATTTGGTGGAATTATAGGAATAGGATTTGGAGCTTTACTTTTATTAGCAATTCGTTTCTTTAATGTAGTTATAACAACAGAGGCACTTATTGTATTTTTCATGATGATGTTGTTAAATTATTTGTTTATACAAGTATTGTTGGCAAAATTGAAAAAGGAAAACTCTAAACAAAACTTTTATGAAGTATTCAAAAAAACATTATTTACAATAATTCCGTTTGCTGTAATTGCTATCATACTATGCTTCCAAGGAACACTTGCTATTAGTACAAGCGGAATGATTATGTTCTGGGGACTAATTATCTTTGCTCTATATCATTTAGGAATTACAAAAATACTGTTAATAAAGTAAAAAGATGGTATTAACTAATTTATGAAAATTGTAGGGGCGATTTTAATCGCCCATTCTTCAGAGAAATTACTAAAAGTAAGGAAATGAGGTTAAAAAATGAAAAGTAAAACACTATTGGCAATTGCCATACTAATTATCATTGCTGGTGCTATTATGGTAGCAACATTAGGATTTAACGTAGATTTAAAATACCAAGATGTAAAACAAATTGAAATTGGATTAGAAACTGAATATAACATAGAAGATATTAGACAAATTACGAATGAAGTATTTGAAAATAAAAAAGTAGAAATAAGAGAAGTAGAAGCATTTGGAACAGTAGTAGGCATTAGGGTAAAAGAAGCAACAGAGGAACAAATTAATCTTTTATTAGAGAAAACAAACCAGAAATATGGAACAGAAAATACTACAGATACTATTAGAGTAAAGGATGTTCCTAGATTGCGAATCAGAGAAATGCTAATTCCATATATCCTTCCTGTTACCATAACAGTATTAGCAACTATCATATATGCATGGATTGGTACAAAAAATTGGAAGACTATGTTACAATTGCTTCTAGAATACATCATAATAGGGGGAGTATATTTTTCTATCATAGCAATAACAAGGATACCAATTAATGAAATTACTATTGTTGTAGCATTTATGATATTAATTGTATATTCAGCTGTTTCAATCTACTGTATTGAAGATCGTAAAAAAGAAGTAAAAAAGAAAGAAAAAAAGAAAAAATAGTCACTTTTTATTAGAAAAACGAATATCTTATGATAAAGGATATTCGTTTTTTTGTTGGATAAGAAACTATATGAAAATTCAAAGTTTCACAACATAAAGTGAAAATATCCGGCTCGTTAACTTATATTTAAACGAAAATGGTACTAAAAATGAAATTTGTGCAAAGAAAGGAATGAAAAAAATGAGAAAACAGAGAAGAAGATTTTTATGTAGATGGAAAGAAGAACAAACAGAAAATAATTCAATAGCACAAATAAACTTAGAACAAGCACAGAAATTGTTAAAAAAGTGTGAAAATGTATTCTTGGTAGATGTAAGAAGCCCTCAAGAATATGCAGAAGGACATATAGATAGAGCTATTTTAATTCCAAATTATGAGATAAGAGAAAAAGCCAAAAAGATATTAAAAGATAAAGAGGCTACCATCATTTTGTATTGTTCTTCAGGAATCAGAAGTAAAAAAGCAGCCAGAGAATTAGAAAAATTGGGCTTTACTAATCTTTATGTTTTAACGGAAAATCTATAAAACAATAAAAAATATCAAATTGTGTCAATGGAGACGGAGATTTTGACAGTATTTCATATATTTTATAACGCTAAAAAATAACTTTATTTAAAATACTGTCAAAATCTCCGTCCCCATTGACAGTAATTATTCACGATTCATTAATGATACATGTAGGGTGTCGGCGCCCACGCCGACCCATGCTACAAAGAAATTTCTTAAATGTAGGGACGATTTTAATCGCCCGTTCTTCAAAGAAGTTGCTAGAAATGTAGAAACTGGGTTTGATTAGCCAAGTAATTTTGAATAAGGTTATAAATGAAAATTAAATTATCGGTTTTGAAAATAGTCTTGACAAAGAAGAAATCTTAAAGTATTATCTTAAATAAGAAAAGAACAAGACAATGTAAAGTAATTTAAGAAAGTGTTAGGAAAAATTTTAATTGCCCGTTCTTCGGAGGAAATTACTAATATGGTAATAAAGGAGAAAATGAAAGTGAACAAAAGCGGAAAACGTTGGGAGAGTAACACACACACACACACACACACGATATAATTTAATAAAAAGAAAAAAGAATCGGAACTATCCATTTCGAGTATAATTATCATGCTCGAGATGGGTAGTCTTTTTGTGTAATTAATGAATAATGAAAAATGAATAGTGAAGAATGAATAATTTGTGGTATTGTTCAACATTTCGGGTCGGTCAAGATCGACCCCTACAAAAAATTATTCATCATTCATTATTAATTATTCACTATTCATTAAATAGATATGTAGGGCGTCGGCGCCCACGTCGACCCATGCTAAGAAGAAATTTCTTAAAATGTAGAGGCGATTTTAATCGCCCGCACTTCGAAGGATTTGCTAAGATGTAGGGGCTCGTCTTGACGAGCCCGAGAAAAGGGAAAATATAAAATAAACGGAGGAAAAGAAAAATGGAGAAAAAACAAGAAAGAAGAAAAGAAAAAGGAATCACCCTAGTGGCACTAGTGGTAACAATCATCGTTTTGCTAATATTAGCTGGAATTTCAATCAGTATGCTAGCAGGGAATAATGGAATATTAACAAAAACACAGCAAGCAAAGGAAAAAAATGAAAAAGCATCTGATAGAGATTTAATAGCTATGACAGTGTTAGAAGCACAAATAGGAGAGAATGGATATCAGGAATTAAATTCAAATATTTTACAGGAAGCAATAGATAATCAATTTAATGGAAGAAATATCGTTACTTCAGATAATGGAGATGGAACATTTACGGTAAGTTGTTTAGATACATTAAAAGATTATAAAATTACATCTAATGGAATAGATGATGGAATAGATTGGAATGAAGCAATCTCAAATGCAGTAGCACCAGAAAGTCAAGATGAAGAAAGAAATGTAGGAGTAATAGGAATTGGAACAGATGGAATTCCAGTTGATATGGATTTATGGGAATATACAGTACTTAGCGATAATACAATTGGTTTAAATGATGAAAATTCACTTAATGATGTAAATAAAAGTAGTGGCTATGTAGGTAGTTTTGAAAATGGAAATATTATAGGTACTATACCACAATATATAAGTATAGATAATGGAAAAACATATTTGCCAGTAACTACTATATTTGCAACCTTTTGCGAAGAATCTGAATTAACTACAATGCCTAAATTGCCTATTACTGTGAAAGACATAACAAATTGTTTTATAAGGTGTTCAAATCTAACGAACATTTCTAGCATACCTACATCCGTTGAAAAGAGTGTTAGCACTTTTAAGGGATGTACTTCTTTAACACAAGCTCCAGAAATTCCAGTTAGCACTAAGAATATAGCTGGAATGTTTGAAGGATGCACAAATATTACTAAAGGACCTTCTATAATTCCCAATAATGTAGAAATAATGTACCAAGCATTCTTGGAGTGTGAAAAACTACAGGGTGAAATTATAATAGAAGCAAATTTAAGTGGAAAAATGATAATAGAACCATATCAAACTGACTTCTACCATTCGTTTTATGATGCTTCATTAAGTTCGAACAATGTTTCTTTAAAAGTATATTTAAAAGATGATTTATATGAATTATTTACTAATAACATGCCTTATATTATTAATACTACTTCTGGAAACTCGAATATAGAATTTATACAAATTTAGGAAAAAGATGTATGTGTTTATAAAATACATACATCTTTTTCATGAAAATAATCTTTCGGCTATGCCGGTAGTAGCATAGGCTTTAGCTATGTACTAGATAAAACTCCCTTCATAGTATGTCAATGGGGACGGAGATTTTGACAGTATTTCAAATAAAGTTATTTTTTAAAGTTATAAAATATATGAAATACTGTCAAAATCTCCGTCCCCATTGACACATCTACCTTAGGTATAATTAAATGATACGAGATGGATTTTTTATATTGGTCAATTGAAAAGTTAAATGCAATTTCGAAAAAGTAAATGCAATTTACCTATAAAGTGCAATTTTTAAACATATTT